>NZ_JASGBV010000038.1:0-39309 GCF_030053245.1 Stenotrophomonas sp. RS-48 | reverse complement strand
AAACTGTCGAAGGCGGGGTGGGTCCGGTTGCGGGAGTGTCCGCGGCATGGATGCCGCGGCCAAGCCCCCATGGACGGGTTTACGGCGTCTCCCGCAACCGGACCCACCCCGCCATCCCTCAATAGTCCAGCTGTTGACGTTGCCTCTGCAGGTGCAGGGCGGCAGCCCTGCATGGAAAACCCACCCCCCTACCAAGGTAGGGCGGAACGCGCGGCAACGCGGCACTATGCTCGAACCCATGACTTCGTCTGGGAGGGCTGCGTCATGAACTACGAGGAAACCTACCGCCGCTCGATCGACGAGCCGGAGGCGTTCTGGGGCGAGGAAGCCAAGCGCATCCATTGGCACAAGCCGCCGCAACAGGTGCTCGACTACAGCAACCCGCCGTTCCGGCGCTGGTATGTGGGCGGCGAAACCAACCTCTGTTACAACGCGGTCGATCGCCATCTGGACACTCGGCCCGACCAGCTCGCGCTGGTGGCCATTTCCACCGAAACCAACAGCACCCGCGAGATCACCTACCGGCAGCTGCACCGTGAAGTGAACGACTTCGCTGCCGTGCTCCAGCGCCTGGGCGTCGGCCATGGCGACCGCGTGGTCATCTACATGCCGAACATGGCCGAAGCCGTGTTCGCGATGCTGGCCTGCGCGCGCATCGGCGCCGTGCACTCGGTGGTGTTCGGTGGTTTCGCCGCGCACAACCTTGCTCTGCGCATCGACGATGCCAGACCCAAGCTGCTGATCGCGGCCGATGCCGGCATGCGCGGAGGCAAGCTCATTCCCTACAAGCCGATGGTGGACGCCGCCTGTGCGGAAGCCGGGCATCCACCGCCGCACGTGCTGATCGTTTCGCGCGGGCTGGATCCGGCCGAGCCGCGCATCGAGGGCCGCGACGTCGAGTACGCGACGCTGCGCGCGGAAGTCGGTGCCGTCGATGTTCCGGTGCAGTGGCTGGAAGCGAGCGAGCCGAGCTATCTGCTGTATACCTCCGGCACCACCGGCAAGCCCAAGGGCGTGCAGCGTGATGTGGGCGGATACGCGGTGGCGATGGCACAGTCGATGGAGACCGTTTTCGACTGCAAGCCGGGGCAGGTGATGTTCTCCACCTCCGATGTCGGCTGGGCCGTAGGACATTCCTACAACGTGTATGGACCGCTGATCGGCGGTTGCACATCGCTGTTGTACGAAGGCCTGCCGACCCATCCGGATCCGGGCATCTGGTGGGCCCTGTGCGAGCAGTACAACGTGCGCACGATGTTCTCCTCTCCCACCGCGATCCGCGTGCTGAAGAAGCACGACGCGGATTTCATCCATCGCCACGACCTGCGCGCGTTGAAGTACCTGTTCCTGGCCGGCGAACCGCTGGATGAGCCGACCGCGCACTGGATCAATGAAGCGCTGGGCAAACCGATCATCGACAACTACTGGCAGACCGAAACCGGCTGGCCGGCCTTGACCCTGTTGCCGGGCCTGGAGATGAAGCCGGTGCGCTTTGGTTCGCCGGGCTTCCCCAACCTCGGTTACCGCATGAAGGTGATCGACGAGAACACCGGCGAAGAAGTCGCACCCGGGCAGAAGGGAGTCCTGGTGGTCACCCCGCCATTGCCGCCGGGCTGCATGAGCACGGTGTGGAACGCCGACAGCCGCTTCCTGCAGAGCTACTTCAGCCATTTCAAGGAACTGCTGTACAGCTCGCTGGACTGGGCGATCCGCGACGATGACGGCTACACCTTCATCCTCGGCCGTACCGACGATGTCATCAACGTCGCCGGGCATCGCCTGGGGACACGTGAGATCGAGGAAGCCATTTCCAGCCACCCGCGTGTGGCGGAGGCCGCGGTGATCGGCGTGAAGGATGAACTGAAGGGACAGGTGCCGCTGGTCTTCGTCACCCTCAAGCAGGGGCTGGGGGGCGAAGACCCTGCACCGGTGGTGGCGGAGATGATGGCAACGGTGACCACGTCGCTGGGGGCGGTTGCACGGCCGGCGCACGTGCACGTGGTCAACGCGTTGCCGAAGACGCGCTCGGGCAAACTGCTGCGGCGCTCGCTGCAGGCGCTGGCCGAGCAGCGCGATCCCGGCGATCTGTCGACCCTGGATGACCCGGCCGCCCTGGAGGAGATCCGCCGCGCGCTGGGACGCTAGACCGGTCCTGTATTGCCGGGGCCGCGTGCAGCGGGCCGAGGCAAGGGATGCAGCGGTGCTGCACCGCAGCGTTCACCGTACCAGCGGTGCGTTAAGCTCGATGCCGGGGAGCGCGTCCGTGAGGGCGCGCAGGCATGCGCATCATGGAACGGGGGAGCTATGGCACTGCTGCACGCCAAGACGGCCGCTGGCCGCCAGGAAATCGAGGATCGTGCGCGGCGCCTGCCGGCCGCGCTGCGCTCGATCCTGCTGATGGTCGATGGTCGCCGCGATGACACCGAACTGCGCAGTCTGCTCGAAGGACTGCGGGCGCCACCCGATGCGCTGGAACAGCTGGCCGCGATGGAGCTGATCGAAGTGGTGGGGGGCAGCGCCGGTGCGGTGCCGGTCGCTGGCCTCAGCAATGGCCGCGAACAGGACCCGGCGCTGTATCAGCAGCTGTACGAGGCGATGAGCGAAGCCGTGCGGCGCCACCTCGGGCTGAAGGGCTACTTCATGCAGTTGAAGATCGAGCGCTGCACCGATGCCTCGGCCCTGGAGCGCCTGTGCCCGGAACTGCTGGCGGCGGTAGGCAAGGCACGCAGCCCGGCACTGGCACAGCGCTGGTGGCAGGAAACGCAGGCATCGCTGGCAGCCGGCGATCGCGGAGTCGTGCAGGCCTGACGCAGCGCGTAGAGTGGATGGTTTCATTCCCATCAGGAGCCTCTCGTGCAGGACGACCACGACGACACCGACACCCCCGGCTGGGACGCGATCAATGCGGCGTTGGCGCCGCTGTACGCGGGCCAGGAGCCCCTGCATTTCGGAACGGCATTGCCGTACACGCTGGGCGGCCAGGATCCCCTCGATGGCATCAGTGTCTACCGTGCGGAGGCGCCGGTACCGCACTGGCACTACATCACCTATGGCCTGTCCGAGCTGTACGCCAAGGAGAGCAGTGACGCCGAAGCAAGCGGCTACGGATTCGAGCTGACCTTCCGTCTGGCAGCAGGCGAGGGCGTGCACGCCGAACAGGCACCGCCGACATGGCCGATGAACCTGCTGCAGAACCTGGCGCGCTACGTGTTCGGCAGCGGCAACGTGTTCGAGGATGGCCACCACCTTGACGCGAACGGCCCGATTGCCCTCGAGTCCGACACCCGCCTGCGCCATCTGGCTTTCATCGCCGACCCGCAGTTGCCGGCGCGCGAGACGGCCAACGGCCGCCTGCAGTTCCTGCAGCTGGTCGGGCTGACGGATGGGGAAATGGCTGCAGTGAAACGCTGGTCGACCCGCGGGGTGCTGCACGTGCTGGAGCCGGCGATGCCCCTGTGGATCACCGATCTGCATCGGGGCGACCTGCTGGATGATCCGGCACTGGCGGCGCAGGTGCAGGCGGGCAGTGCGCGGGAGGGTTCCAGCACCGGCATGTTGTTCATTGAAACGCTGGACTGGCGACAGGTCTCGGGCGTGACCACGCTGGTGCTCGGCGCCGGCCAGGTGCCGAGCGTGCGCGAGCTGCTGCCGCTGCGCCTGCACCATGGCGCATCACTGGTGCTGGTCAGCCGTGAGCGCCAATGGGAGTTCCCCCCGGCTGCGGGCGGCGGCGCCAACGACGTCGATGCCGACAGCGCGCGCTGGGCATTGGATGCACAGGGGGTCCAGGCGTGGCAGGACGTGCGTGCCGAGCGCGGGATCTACCCGCTGGGCGGTCAGCTGCAGGTCGAGGTGGTGCCGACGCTGCTGCGTGACGCCAAGGGTGCCGTGATCCGCGAGATCGGTTGAACGGTGGACACGGGGCGCCGGCGATGCCCGGCGCCGGGCCGGGACGCCGGATCGGAGCCGCCTGCGCTGCCGGCGGCTCCGTGTGCGGTCAGGCCAGGCCTTCGGCCTTCAGTGCGGCCTGCACGCCGGCATCGGCGTCCATGCGCGCCTTGTAGGCGGCCAGATGATCCAGCCCCGACAGGTCGACCTTGGCGCCGGCTGCCCAGCGCAGGGTGATGTAGAAGTACGGGTCGGCGAAGCTGCGGAAACCGGCCAGCCAGGGCTTGTCCGCCAGCTGCCGGTCGGCCGTCTCGAACAGGCCGCGCAGGCGCTTGCGGGCGGCCGCGCGGATCGCGTCGTACTGGCTCTCATCGCCGATGAACTTGCCCGGTGCGAACAGCGGCGAGAACGCCGGGTGCACATCGGAGTTGACGAAGGCCAGCCAGCGGGTGGCCTCGGCACGCTGGCGCGGGCTGCCGTCGCCGGCCAGGCCGGCCTGCGGGAAGCGGTCGGCGATGTAGCCCATGATGGCCGCGTTCTGCAGCAGGATGAAGTCGCCATCGACCAGCGCCGGAACCGAGCCGGCCGGGTTGATCTTGAGGAATTCCGGCCCCTTCAGGGTGTCCTTGTCGAGCAGTTCGACCTCGAACGGCTGGCCGGTCCACTGCAGGGCGATGTGGTCGGCGGTGGAGCAGGCACCGGGCTTGCTGTACAGCTTCATGGGAACTCCAGGCGGGGTGTGCGGGAATCGCCCACTATCCCAGAGCCTGCCGGCGCGCGGCAACGCTGCCGCCGGCAACAGTTCGTTACGACTGCCGGGGCTTGAGGTTCTGCACCTTATAGAAGGTGTGATCACCGATGGTGGCCACCTGGTAGGCATTGCGCCAGTTCGGGCTGGCGATGGCCAGGGCGGCGAAATGGCTGGCACCGGGAACGATCTCGCGGCGCTCGCCGGCCGGCAGCGCCCAGTTGCGCTCCGCATCGAAGGCCACGCTCATGGCCTCGCTCCAGGCCGCGTCGTTGCCCAGCTGGGTGCCGGGGGAGACGATGGTCGGGGCGAACTGCTTGCGTGCGGTCACCACCTGGCACATCGAGTCGCCCCACAGGCCGCTGTCGAGGCGGCGCAGTGCCACTTCGGCCACGGCCTGCTGGCCGCGCAGGGTCTGGTCGCGGGCTTCCAGGTATACGGTGGTGCTCAAACACAATGAATCAGCCGCCGGCTGGGGCAGCAACTGCGACAGCCAGAGAATCCAGGCCAGTTTCATATAACTCCTTGCTCCGTATGGGCCGCACCACGGGGTTCCGGCCGAAGAGAGGGCAGGAGGCGGGGTACGACTTGGCGTCATGGGGAGGCGGCCATCGGGGCCGCCCCGTGGGCGGCCCGGGAAAAGAGGATCGATGAACGATCCGGGAGGGCCGCACCGGCTCACCGGAAACTGGGTGGTGAGCGGAAAGTTGGCGCAAGGTAGGGGGGGCTGGCCGAACGCATCATGAATCGCCCAGCTTGACATTCAGCTTCGAGGCGGGTGACGGAAATCACATTCCGCCGCCCATTCAGGTGTGGATCAAAGGGCGGCTGCCACCCGGCTGCCCTGATCGATGGCGCGTTTGGCGTCCAGTTCGGCGGCCACATCGGCACCGCCGATCAGCTGTGCGCTGATGCCCGCCGCCTGCAGTTCGGCCTGCAGCGCGCGGTTCGGTTCCTGCCCTGCACAGATCACCACATGATCCACCGGCAGCAGCTGTTCGCTGCCTTCCACGCGGATGCGCAGCCCCTGGTCGTCCACGCCGAGATACTCGACGCCGCCCAGCATCCGCACGCCCTTGGCCTTCAGCGTGGCGCGATGGATCCAACCGGTGGTCTTGCCCAGGCGCGCACCCGGCTTGCCGGGGCTGCGCTGCAGCAGCCACAGCCGGCGTGGCGAAGCGTCCACCTGCGGGCGGGCCAGCGAGCCGCGGGCCTCGAAGGTGGCGTCCACCCCCCATTCGGCCATCCAGCGCTGCGGGTCCAGCGACGGCGATGGGCCCTCGTGGCTGAGGAATTCCCCGACATCGAAGCCGATGCCGCCGGCACCGATGATGGCCGCGCTGGCGCCCACCTCGACCCGGCCCTGCAGCACGTCCAGGTAGCTGACGACCTTGGCGTGGTCCGCGCCGGGGAAGTCGACCCGGCGCGGCGTGATGCCGGTCGCCAGCACGACCTCGTCGAAGCCGGCCAGGTGGGTCGCATCTGCCCGGGTACCCAGGCGCAGCTGCACGCCCGTGTCCTGCAGCTTGTGGCGGAAATAGCGCAGCGTCTCGTGGAACTCTTCCTTGCCCGGGATGCGCTTGGCCACATTGAACTGGCCGCCGATCTCGTCGCTGGCGTCGAACAGGGTGACCTGGTGACCGCGCTCGGCGGCCACCGTGGCGCAGGCCAGGCCGGCCGGGCCCGCGCCCACCACCGCCACCCGCTTCGGTGTGGACGTCGGGCGGTAGACCAGTTCGGTTTCGTGCGCGGCCCGCGGATTGACCAGGCAACTGGCCAGCTTGTTCTCGAAGACGTGGTCCAGGCATGCCTGGTTGCAGGCGATGCACGTGTTGATCGTGTCGGCACGGCCGGCGCGCGCCTTGTTCGGCCATTGCGGGTCGGCCAGCAGCGGGCGCGCAAGCGACACCATGTCCGCACCGCCGTCGGCGAGAATGCGCTCGGCAACCTCGGGCATGTTGATGCGGTTGGTCGCCACCAGCGGCACCGCCACATGCGGCTTCAGCTTGGCGGTGACCCCGGCGAAGGCGGCGCGGGGCACCGAGGTGGCGATGGTGGGAATGCGCGCCTCGTGCCAGCCGATGCCGGAATTGATGATCGTCGCGCCCGCGGCCTCGATGGCCTGCGCCTGCTGCACGATTTCCTCCCAGTTGCTGCCGTCCTCAACCAGATCCACCAGTGACAGCCGGTAGATGATGATGAAATCCGGGCCGCAGGCTTCGCGGATGCGGCGCACGATCTCCACTGCGAAGCGCATGCGCTGGGAGGCATCGCCGCCCCAGCGGTCCGTGCGCGTGTTGGTGCGCGGGGCGATGAACTCGTTGATGAGGTATCCCTCCGAGCCCATCACTTCGACACCGTCGTAGCCGGCTTCGCGTGCCAGCCTGGCGCTGCGTGCGTAATCGGCGATGTGCCGTTCGACGCCGCTGGCCGACAGTGCGCGCGGGGTGAACGGATTGATCGGCGCCTTGAGCTTGGAGGGCGCCACCGACAGGGGGTGGTAGGCATAGCGGCCGGCGTGCAGCAGCTGCAGACAGATCTTCGCGCCATGCTGGTGGGCGGCGGCCGTCAGTTGCCGGTGCGGACGCACTTCCCAGGGCCAGGACAGCTTGCCGCCGAAGGGTTTGAGCCAGCCGACCACGTTGGGGGCGAAGCCGCCGGTGACGATCAGGCCCACGCCGCCTTCGGCGCGCTCGGCGAAGTAGGCGGCCAGGCGCGGGAAATCGCGCGCGCGATCTTCCAGCCCGGTGTGCATCGAACCCATCAGCACCCGGTTGCGCAGCTGGGTGAAGCCCAGATCGAGCGGGGCGAACAGGTGGGGATAGGCGCTTTCGTTGGCTGGCGACATGGTCGATACGCTTGCGTACGGAAGCGCGAAGCGTGCCGCGAAACGGCGGTCGGGGCAAGGGGCGGGCGAATCGGTAGCGCCGGGCCATGCCCGGCGATGCGGCTACCCGTGGCCGCGCTGCGCGCTCGCCGGGCGTGGCCCGGCGCCATCCGCCGGCAGGGGCCGGCCGATGCCGAACCAGCCCAGCGTCACCCCGCACAGCGGGCCGATCAGCAGCGCAAAGGCCAGGGTGCCGACGCCCACGTTGCCTCCCAGCCACCAGCCCAGCAGCAGGACGCTGCCTTCGATCAGGCTGCGCACCTTCCAGATCGGCCAGCCGGTGCGGGCATGCAGGCCGGTCATCAGCCCGTCGCGCGGGCCGGGGCCGAGTCGCGCGCCGATGTACAGGCCGGTGGCCAGTGCCACCAGCAGCATGCCGGCACCGAACATCGCCACCTGCCAGACCAGGCCGACAGCCGGCGGCAACAGCCACAGGCCGAACTGCGCGGACGGACCGATCAGCAGCACGTTGAGCACGGTGCCGACGCCCGGCTTCTGCCGCAGGGGCCACCACAGCAGCAGGACCAGCGCGCCGATCACGTTCGTGGCCAGGCCGAAGGACAGCGGGGTCTGCGCCGCGACGCCCTGTGACAGCACGTCCCAGGGCGCGACACCGATCGCGGCACGGATCATCAGCGAGGCGCCGAAGCCGTACAGGAACAGGCCGACGATCAGTTGCAGCAGGCGCAGGGGCAGGGCAGTGGGCATGGGAGCGCTCGGGGGGAGGGAATCTGTCTCCACCGTAATCCCGAATCGCCAGCTCCCATAGATACAGATCCGGGTGAATCCCGCGCCACAGCGCGCGCGTCAGTCGTCCCAGCCTGCCAGTGCCAGCTTGCCCAGCGTGCGGCCGCTGGCCAGCCGCTCATGCGCCGCCTGCAGGTTGGCGGCATTGATCGTGCCGAGTGTCTCGCTGAGCGTGCCACGCAGCTGGCCTGCATCGATCATGCTCGCGGCGCGGCTCAGGATGCGGTGCTGCTCGATGCGGTCGGCGGTATCGAAGCGCGATCGCGCGAACATGAATTCCCAGTGGATGCCGATGCATTTGGCCTTGTACGGGTCGCCGATGCGCAGCGCGCCACGGGGCTCGACGATCAGCCCGACGTGCCCCTGCGGCGCCAGCAGCTGGCCCAGTTCATCCCAGTAGTGATCGGTGTCGGCCAGGTTGAGCGCGATCTGCACGGCGCTGATGCCCAACGCCTGCAGCTGCGGCTGCAGCGGCTGGCGATGGTCGATCACGTGATGGGCGCCCATCTGCCGGCACCAGTCGGCCGACCGCTCGCGGGAGGCGGTGGCAATGACCGTGAAGCCGGCATGGTGGGCCAGCTGGATGGCCATCGAACCGACGCCGCCGGCGCCGCCGATCACCAACAGGTGCTGCCCGGCGTGGCGGCGGTCATCCAGATGCAGCGGCATGCGCTCGAACAGCAGCTCCCATGCGGTCAGCGTGGTCAGCGGCAGCGCCGCTGCCTCGGCGAAATCCAGCGTGGTGGGCTTGCGTGCGACCAGCCGCTCATCCACCAGCTGATACTGGGCATTGCAGCCGGAGCGGGTGACATCGCCGGCGTAGTAGACCTCGTCGCCGGAGGCGAACAGGCGGGCGTCCTCGCCGATGGCCTCGACCACGCCCGCCGCATCCCAGCCGAGCACCCGCGGCGTGTCCAGCGTGGCCGGATCGGTGGCGGCACGCTGCTTGCCGTCGACCGGATTGATCGAAACCGCCTGCACGCGGACCAGCAGATCGCGGCCGGCTGGCGGCAGCGGCGGCGGCAGCCGGAGATCCTGCAGGGCGGGGGCGGATTCACGACTCAGGGCGACGGCTTTCATCTCGGCTCCGGCTCGGTTTCCCTTTTCATCATAAGGTTCCTCACGTTTCCGGGGGCGCGCTGAATCTCCTTCGCCGCGCGTTCCGCAGAATGTCGCCTGCGTTGCCTAAACACCGTCAAACCCTTATGGGGTGAGGGTCTTGCGGATTTTCATCATCCTGTATAGGGTTTCAACGTCGGACCGGTGGCCGGTCGGGCGCAACACTTCACATGTTACGGGACTGTTAACATGGCCTTCACCCGCCTGAGCATAATGTTCGCGGCGGTGGCGTGCTGAATCGGCTGTCTGAACATCGACGCAGTAGTGCTGGCCCATGCCTCTACCGGTTTCATACCCCCGAAATAGGAGCTGTACTCAATGAACAAGAAGATCCTTACTGCCGCGCTGCTGGGTGGTCTGGCTTTCGCCCAGGCTGCTTCTGCGCAGGAGTTCGATGACCGCTGGTACCTGACCGGTTCGGCCGGCTTCAACTTCCAGGACAACGACCGTCTGACCAACGACGCTCCGTTCGTGACCCTGGGCCTGGGTAAGTTCATCAGCCCGAACTGGTCGCTGGACGGTGAGCTGAACTATCAGAACCCGAACTTCGACAGCAATCAGGACCTGAACTGGTCGCAGTACGGCATCTCGCTGGACCTGCGTCGCCACTTCATCAAGGAAGGCCGCGGCTGGAACCCGTACATCGTCGGTGGCCTGGGCTACCAGAAGTCGGAAGAAGAGTACCCGGCGATCAGCGTCAATGGTCCGCGTGAGCGCAAGGACGGCAACGTTGCCGCCAAGCTCGGCGTCGGCCTGCAGACCACCTTCGACAAGCGCGTTGCTGTCCGCGCCGAAGTGGCCTACCGCGCTGACTTCGACGACAAGAGCTACCACGCTGCCAGCGAAGACTGGTTCGGCGACGTGCTGGCTTCGGTCGGCGTCGTGATCCCGCTGGGCCCGGCTCCGGTCGCGGCTGCTCCGGCTCCGGCTCCGGTTGCCCCGAGCTGCGCCGACCTGGATGACGACGGTGACGGCGTCAACAACTGCGACGACAAGTGCCCGAACTCGCAGCCGGGTCAGACCATCGGTCCGGACGGTTGCCCGGTGCCGGTCTCGATCGACCTGAAGGGCGTGAACTTCGACTTCGACAAGTCGAACCTGCGTCCGGACGCCGTGGCCATCCTGAGCGAAGCCACCGAGATCCTGAAGCGTTACCCGGATCTGCGCGTTGAAGTCGCCGGTCACACCGACTCGAAGGGTACCGACGCTTACAACCAGAAGCTGTCGGAGCGCCGCGCCACCGCGGTGTACAACTACCTGACCAAGAACGGCGTGGACGCTTCGCGTCTGGTCGGCCCGATCGGCTACGGCGAGAGCCGTCCGATTGCTCCGAACACCAACCCGGATGGTTCGGACAATCCGGAAGGTCGTGCCAAGAACCGTCGTACCGAGCTGAACGTCCAGAACTAAGTTCTGACGTTTCGCCCGCAAGACACAGCAGGACCCGGCTTCGGCCGGGTCTTGTTGTTTCTGCGGCGGGAAAAGCTGGAACGGGCCTCGATGGACTGACCGTTTGTCGGCTTTTTGTCCAAAAAACCAATGAGTTGGCGCATTCATTGAAAGTGGCGCTTGAAAGCTGTCGCCGCATTGCTACACTCGCCGCGTCACCTTCCTTCCGTGGATGCCTCTCATGCTGCGCTCTGCATCGGCCGCCGTCCTGGCGCTGGCCCTGGTTCCTGCCGCTCACGCTGCGGTCGATTGCTCGGTCAATACCAGCGCTTCGCCGCTGCCGCTGCCGGCCACGACCATCGCGCCGGTGGCCGACGAGCTGTACATCCGTGGCAACCAGCTGGGCATGCCGGCCGGTGTGCTGAGCAGCAGCTACGATCCTTCGCAGTCGCTGGACCAGGTGCTGCAACGCCTGCGCATCGACGGCTGCCAGAACATCGCCAAGGCGATTCCGAGCGCGCCGGCGGTGAAGCCGAACGATCCGGCGGCGTACAAGCCGCAGACCGAATTCGACAATACGCCGTGGCGCTTCGACATGAGCCAGAACGGCAAGCGCATGACCGCCGAGGAATTCGATGCCTGGATGAAGGCGCGTGGCGTCCGCGTGGTCAAGGCGCGCCCGGCACCGGTGGCCACCCCGGCCGCGGCCGAAGCACCGGCTGAGACCAAGCCGGTCGATAAGAAGTAACCGTCGCGGGGAGCAGAGGCTTGCGTACGCGCCGCCCACCTGCCGCCCCCGCCGCCCGCTCCCACGTCCTGCGTGGGCGCGCGGATCCGGATGCATCCAAGGGTGTGCGCCATGGCCTGGCGCGTGTGCTCTCCAAGGCCGGCGTGTGCTCGCGCAGCGAAGCCGCGCGCTGGATCGCCGAGGGCCGCGTGCGCGTCTCCGGCCGTATCGTCCGTGACCCGGAGTTTCCGATCGGCAGCCCGGCACCTCCCATCGAGGTCGATGGCCTGCCGCTGGCGCCGCCGCAGCGGCTTTACCTGATGCTCAACAAGCCGCGCGGGGTGGTGACCACCGCGCAGGACGAGCGCGGCCGTGACACCGTATACCGCTGCTTCGACGGCGCCGGCCTGCCCTGGATCGCGCCGGTCGGCCGGCTGGACAAGGCCAGTGAGGGCCTGTTGCTGTTCAGCAACGATCCGCAGTGGGCGGCGCGCCTGACCGATCCGCAGACCGGGCCGGACAAGACCTACCACGTGCAGATCGATCGCCTGCCCGATGCGGCCACGCTGGCGGCGCTGCAGGCCGGGGTGGACGACGAGGGTGAATTCCTGGCCGCCCGGGCCGTGCGCGTGCTGCGCAGCGGCGACAAGACCGCGTGGCTGGAGGTGGTCCTCGACGAGGGCCGCAACCGCCACATCCGCCGCCTGCTGGCGGCCTTCGACCTGCAGGTGCTGCGCCTGGTCCGGGTCGCGATCGGCGACCTGGCGCTCGACGATCTCGGCAAGGGCCAGTGGCGGATGCTGGAGGTCAATGACCAGCAGCGGCTGGGGGCCGCTGCACCGGGCTGAGCGTCATGCCCGCGGCCGGCGGATGCCGGTCACCGTTCCAGGCGTAGGGGGCGCCTGGTCGTCGAAATCCCGAACGGAGCCTGCCCATGTACCACTCGTCCCTCAACCGAACCCTGCGCTGTGCCGGCCTGCTGCTGCCGATCGTGCTGCTGGCCGCCTGCGGTGGCCACAAGAAAATGGCCAAGACGGAAACGGCTGCCGAAACCCCGGTGGTGGAAGTGAAAACCCCGGAACTGGATGGTCGCGGCAGTTACCGCTTCCTGATGAGCGACGGCGACAGGAAGATGACCGCCGACGAGTTCGATGCATGGATGAAGGCCAATGGCATCCGCGTCGCCCGTGGCAATGCCCAGGACGCTGCCGCCAAGCCGGTCGTGGTGGCCAGCAAGGATGAGCCGAAGGACAAGAAGAAAAAGAAGTGACGCGCATTGCGCGTCATTCCGGTAGCGCCGGGCCGTGCCCGGCGAGCGCATGGCGCGGCTGTCGGGAAACCGCCGGGCATGGCCCGGCGCTGCCCCTCGGGGCGATCAACCCTTGATCACGCCCAGCTCGACGCCGATGCGGGAGAAGGCGTCGATCGCGCGGTCCAGCTGCTCGCGGCTGTGCGCGGCGCTGATCTGGGTGCGGATACGTGCCTGTCCCTTGGGCACCACCGGGAAGAAGAAGCCGATCGCATAGATGCCTTCCTCTAGCAGGCGCTCGGCGAACTTCTGCGCCAACGGTGCGTCGTACAGCATCACCGGGCTGATCGGATGCACGCCCGGCTTCACGTCGAAGCCGGCGGCGGTCATCTTCCCGCGGAAGTACGCGGTGTTCTCGGCCAACCGGTCGCGCAGGTCGTCGGCGGCAGCCAGCATCTCGAAGGCCTTGATGCCGGCGGCGACCACATGCGGCGGCAGCGAGTTGGAGAACAGGTACGGGCGCGAGCGCTGGCGCAGCAGTTCGATCACTTCGGCGCTGGCGCAGGTGAAGCCGCCCAGTGCGCCCCCCATGGCCTTGCCCAGAGTGCCGGTGATGATGTCGATCTTTTCCAGCACACCCTTCACCTCGGCCGAGCCACGACCGGTGGCGCCCAGGAAACCCGTGGCATGGCATTCATCGATGTGCACCAGCGCGTTGTACTTCTTCGCGAGCGCGGTGATCTCGTCCAGCGGTGCAATGAAGCCGTCCATCGAGAACACGCCGTCGGTGGTGATCAGCTTGGTTCTGCAGCCGGCGGCGTCGGCGGCCTGCAGCTGCGCTTCCAGGTCGGTCATGTCGCAGTTGGCGTAGCGGAAGCGCTTGGCCTTGCACAGGCGCACACCGTCGATGATCGATGCGTGGTTCAGTGCGTCCGAGATGATCGCATCGTTCTCGCCGAGCAGCGGCTCGAACAGGCCGCCGTTGGCATCGAAGCAGGCCGCATACAGGATGGTGTCCTGCTTGCCGAAGAAGTCGGCGATCTGTTTCTCGAGCTGCTTGTGCAGGTCCTGGGTGCCGCAGATGAAGCGCACCGAGGCCATGCCGAAGCCGTGGGTATCCAGAGCATCCTTGGCGGCCTGGATCAGGTCGGGATGATCGGCCAGGCCCAGGTAGTTGTTGGCGCAGAAGTTCAGCACCTTGCGGCCATCGGCCAGCGTGATCTCGGCCGATTGCGGACTGGTGATGATCCGCTCGGACTTGAACAGGCCCTGGGCGCGGATGGCGTCCAGTTCCTCGGCATAGTGGCGGGTCAGGGCGGAGGAGGCGTCGGTCATGGCGTGGGCACGGCTCAGCACGGGAAACCGACGATTCTACCGGGCATCGAGGGTTGTCGACCGACGACAGGCAGGCACCGCCATGGCCAGCAAATGTTGCAATGCAATAGCAAACGGGTTAAAAAATCGTGAACCGGCCCGTTCTGGCTCCGGTTCCCGCAACTGCCCTGCACGCCACCGCCCCCCCACCGGAGACGACCATGAAGCACGCTCGTGCCTGCCTCGCCCTTGCTGCCGCCCTGACCCTGGCCCCGTTTGCCGCCAGCGCCCAGGACAGCGAATCGCCGTACAGCTGGAACGTTACCGCCGTGTCGGATTACCTGTTCCGTGGTGTGTCGCAGACCGATGAGGATCCCACCCTGCAGGCCGGTTTCACCTATACCAGCCCGGTTGGTCTGTATGCCGGTGTCTGGGGATCGGGCGTGGACTTCGGCCCGGGCGACCCGAGCGTCGAAGTGGATTACCAGATCGGCTACGGCGTCGACGCCACCGAGCGCGTGAACTTCGATGTGCTGCTGAACCGCTACACCTACCCCGGCGCCAGCGAGCTGAACTACAACGAGCTGATCACCACCACCACGCTGGACGACACCTACAAGCTGACGGTGGCCTACAGCAACGACGTGTGGAACAGCAGCACCGATGGCTGGTATTACGCGCTGGGCGGCGAGTGGGGCCTGCCGCAGGATTTCACGCTGAGCGCCAGCGTCGGCCGCAGCACCTTCGAAAAGGGTATTGCCAAGGATTACACCGACTGGAACGTTGGCGTGGCCCGTACCTGGGGTCTGTTCACCCTCGGCCTGGGCTACTACGGCACCGACGGCAACGGCCGCGACAACAGCGGCAAGCTGGCCGACAACCGGGTGGTGTTCACGGTGGCGGTAGGCCAGTAAGCGGCGCATGACATCAAACGAAAAAGGCACCCCTGGAGGTGCCTTTTTCGTGTCTGGCGTCGGGCACTCTGTGGGCCGGCCAACGGCCGGGGACAAAGTGAGATGCGGGGGAATCAGGCAGTCGCGCCGGAGGCGCGAGTGATCAATTCCAGCTCAGTACCACCTTGCCGGCCTTGCCTTCTTCCATCAGGTCGAAGCCCTTCTGGAAGTCGTCGATCGGCAGCTGGTGGGTCATCACCTTGCCGAGCGGGAAACCGGACAGCACCAGCTGCGTCATCTTGTACCAGGTCTCGTACATCTTGCGGCCGTAGATGCCCTGCACGGTCAGGCCCTTGAAGATGATCTTGTCCCAGTCGCAGCCGGCACCCTTGGGCATGATGCCGAGCATGGCGATCTTGCCGCCGTGGTACATGCAGTCGAGCATGTCGTTGAAGGCGCGCGGATTGCCGCTCATTTCCAGGCCCACGTCGAAGCCCTCCATGTGCAGTTCCTTCATCACGTCCTTCAGCGAGGTGTTGGTGACATTGACCACGCGCGTCGCGCCCATGTCGGCGGCCAGCTTCAGGCGGAAGTCGTTGACGTCGGTCACCACCACGTTGCGCGCACCGATGTGCTTGCAGATGCCTGCGGCGATGATGCCGATCGGGCCGGCGCCGGTGATCAGCACGTCCTCGCCGATCACGTCGAACTCCAGCGCGCAATGCGCGGCGTTGCCGTAGGGGTCGAAGAAGGCCGCCAGCTCGGACGGGATCTGGTCCGGAATCGGCCACAGGTTGCTGGCCGGCATCACCATGTACTCGGCGAAGGCGCCATTGACGTTCACGCCGATGCCGACGGTGTTCGGGCACAGGTGCGGGCGGCCGCCACGGCAGTTGCGGCAGTGGCCGCAGACGATGTGGCCTTCGGCCGAGACGCGCTGGCCAACCTCATAGCCGGTCACCGCCGAGCCAAGCGCGGCGATGCGACCGACGAATTCGTGGCCGATGGTCAGGCCCGGCTTGATGGTGCGCTGGCTCCACTCGTCCCACAGGTAGATGTGCAGGTCGGTACCGCAGATGGCGGTCTTTTCCAGCTTGATCAGGACCTCGTTCGGGCCCGGGGTCGGCACCGGGACCTCTTCGAGCCAGATGCCCTTGGCCGCTTCGCGCTTGACCAGGGCCTTCATCGTTTGCTGCGCCATCGGGGTGGAACTCATCAGGGGGAAAGCGCGGATTATAGAGGTCTGCGCGGAATTCCAATGTTGCGCTGCGGGCGCGCTGGCGGAACGAAAGGCGTGCGCCGGCGGGCGTTTCGAACGTGACCGGCGTGCTCGCCGGGCATGGCCCGGCGCTGCCGGGAAATCGGGCGGCTCGCGCTCGCGGGGCATGGTCCCGCGCCATCGGGAAATCGTGCGGGTAGCGCCGGGCCATGCCCGGCGGGCCGGGGGCCATGACTTCCGGGGTTCGGGACAGGGCAGGGGGGCGGGCTACAATCGAAGGTTCCACTACCAGGGGCCGCTCCATGCGCTCGAACCTGCTTGCATTCTCCGTCGTCGCCAGCCTTGGGCTGGTCCAGGTCGCCCATGCCGCCGAAGGCATGTGGGTACCGCAGCAGCTGCCGGAGATCGCCGGCCCGCTGCAGAAGGCCGGCCTGAAACTGTCGCCGGAACAGCTGTCCGACCTGACCGGCGACCCGATGGGCGCGGTGGTGGCGCTGGGCGGCTGCACCGCCAGCTTCGTCTCCCCGCAGGGCCTGGTGGTCACCAACCACCACTGTGCCTACGGCGCGATCCAGCTCAACTCCACCGCCGAGAAGAACCTGATCAAGGAGGGTTTCAACGCGCCGACCCTGAAGGACGAACTCAGCGCCGGTCCCAACGCCCGCGTGTTCGTGCTGGACCGGATCACCGACGTCACCGACCAGGCCAAGGCCGCCATCGCCGCCGCCGGCAAGGACCCGCTGGCCCGCACCCGTGCGCTGGAAGCGTTCGACAAGGCCCAGACCGCCGCCTGTGAAGCCGACGCCGGTTTCCGCTGCCGTCTGTACAGCTTCTCCGGCGGCAATACCTACCGCCTGTTCCGCAACATGGAAATCAAGGACGTGCGCCTGGTCTATGCGCCCCCGGGCAGCGTCGGCAAGTTCGGCGGCGACGTCGACAACTGGATGTGGCCGCGCCACACCGGCGACTTCTCGTTCTATCGCGCCTACGTGGGCAAGGATGGCAAGCCGGCCGCGTTCTCGGCCGACAATGTGCCGTACCAGCCGAAGCACTTCCTGAAGTTCGCCGACCAGCCGCTGGGCGCGGACGACTTCGTGATGGTGGCAGGCTACCCGGGCCGCACCAACCGCTATGCGCTGGCCGGCGAATTCAATGAAACCGCCGAGTTCACCTACCCGACCATCGCCCGCCATTACAACGAAGTGCTGGCGCTGATCGACAAGGCCGGCAAGGCCGACGCCGACGTCAAGGTCAAGTACGCCAACACGGCGGCCAGCATGAACAACGTGGCCAAGAACTACGTCGGCCAGCTGGAAGGCTTCAAGCGCATCGACGCGGCCGGGCAGAAGCGGGCCGAAGAGGCCGCCGTGCTGGCCTGGCTGAAGCAGCAGGGCGCAGCCGGCAAGCCGGCCCTGGCCGCACACGCCCAGCTGCTCAAGCACCTGGATACCAGCAAGAGTACCCGCGAGCGCGATCTGTTCGTCGGCCAGTTCAACAACACCTCGGCCGTGGGCGCCGCGCTGTCGCTGTACCGCCTGTCGATCGAACGCGCCAAGCCGGACGCCGAGCGTGAAGCCGGTTACCAGGAGCGCGATCTGCCGACCCTGGAAGGCAATCTGCGCCAGATGGACCGTCGCTACGTCGCCAGCATGGATCAGCAGCTGCAGCAGTACTGGCTGGACCAGTACGTCGCGCTGCCGGCGGCACAGCGCAACAACGAGGTTCTCAACCAGTGGCTGGGCGGCAGCGATGCCGGGGCCGTCAACGGCCTGGTGAAGAAGCTGGCCGGCACCGGGCTGGGCAGCCTCGATGCACGCCTGAAGTGGTTCAAGGCCGACCGTGCTGCCTTCGAGGCTAGCACCGATCCGGCCATCCAGTACGCCGTGGCCGTGATGCCGGCCCTGCTGAAGCAGGAAGAACAGAGGAAGATCCGCGAAGGTGAATCGCTGACGGCCCGTCCGCTGTACCTGCAGGCGGTGGCGGACTACAAGAAGAGCAAGGGCGAGTTCGTCTACCCCGATGCCAACCTGTCGCTGCGCATCACCTTCGGCAATGTCATGGGCTATGCCAAGGACGGTGTCCAGTACACCCCGTTCACCACGCTGGAAGGCGTTGCGGCGAAGGAAACCGGCGTCGATCCGTTCGACTCGCCGAAGGCACTGCTGGATGCGGTCAAGGCCAAGCGGTATGGCGGCCTGGAGGACAAGCGGATCGGCTCGGTGCCGGTGAACTTCCTGTCCAACCTGGACATCACCGGTGGCAACTCCGGTTCGCCGGTGCTCGATGCGCACGGCAAGCTGGTCGGCCTGGCCTTCGACGGCAACTGGGAATCGGTCAGCTCCAACTGGGTATTCGACCCGGTGATGACCCGCATGATCGCGGTGGACAGCCGCTACATGCAGTGGATCATGCAGGAAGTGGCCCCCGCGCCGCAGCTGCTGAAGGAATTGAACCTGGCGCAGTAAGGTTCATGCTGGCGCCGCCGGGCCATGCCCGGCGGAATCCGTCTGCAATCCCGAAACCCCGCGATCCCCGTCGCGGGGTTTTTTCATGTCCCGACCGGTGCGATGCGCCGAACAGGTATCATCCCTGTTCCGCGTACTTCACAGGATGTGAACGAAACGCGGCCATCTCCTCCCCCCAGGACTCCTTGCACGCATGCGCATCCTGCTTGCCCGCCACGGCGAAACCCCGTGGAACGCCGAAGGCCGCTACCAGGGCCAGATCGACATCCCGCTTTCGCCCATCGGCGAAGCCCAGGCCCAGGCGCTGGGCGCCCGCCTGGCATCCGTGGACATCACCCGTGCGGTGGCCTCGCCGCTGTCACGCGCCCAGCGCACCGCCCAGCTGGCCCTCGGCGCCGACCGTGCCGGCACGCTGCAGACCGAACCGGATCTGCAGGAAATCGCCCATGGCGAGTGGGAAGGCCTGCTGGCCAGCGAGATCAACGAGAAGGACCCGTCGCGGTTGAAGGCGTGGCGTGAGGAACCCGATACCGTGCTGATGCCGGGCGGCGAGTCGCTGCGTCTGGTGCTCGAGCGCAGCTGGCGCGGCCTGGCACGCGCCAGCGAGGGCCTCGGGGAGCACGACACGCTGCTGGTGGTCGCACACGATGCCGTCAACCGGGTGATCCTGTGCAGGGTGCTGGGCCTGCCGCTGTCGCGGCTGTGGACCTTCCGCCAGGCACCGACCACGTTGAACCTGCTTGAAGGTCCGGACCTGGAGAGCCTGGAGGTCGTGCGCCTCAACGACTGCGCCCACCACACCCCGTTCTTCGGCGAAGCCAAGCACCGCGCCCTCTGATCCCTGTCCACATCGAACCACCCTGCTTCTGCTGGAACCGCTGCCGTGACGAACCTGCCGACCACCCTGGCCGAATGGCTGGATTACATTGAACGCCAGCACCCGGCGACGATCGACATGGGCCTGGAGCGCGTCCGCGCCGTGGCCACGAGGATGGGACTGGGCGCGCCGGCCAAGCGCACCATCGTGGTCGGTGGGACCAACGGCAAGGGCTCCACGGTCGCCTTCATCGAGGCCATCGGCCGCGCTGCAGGCTGGAAGGTGGGGGCCTACACGTCGCCGCACCTGCTGCGCTACAACGAACGCGTGCGCATCGATGGGCAGGATGCGGAGGATGCTGCTCTGGTGGCGGCATTCAACGCCGTCGAAGCTGCGCGTGGCGACATCACCCTGACCTATTTCGAGTACGGCACGCTGGCCGCCCTGCAGCTGTTCGCGGGGGCAGCGCTGGACCTGGCGGTACTGGAAGTCGGGCTGGGAGGGCGCCTGGATGCGGTCAACATCGTCGACGCCGACGTGGCCGTGATCACCACGGTGGACATCGACCATGCCGAGTGGCTGGGCGAGGACCGTGAAGCGATCGGTGCGGAAAAGGCCGGCATCATCCGCGGCTGGAAACCGGTGATCCTGGGCGAGACCGACCCGCCGTCGAGCGTGCTGGCACGGGCCTATCTGCTGGGCGCGAACGCCATCCGCGGCGGCAGCGACTACTTCTACGAGCCGATCGATGCCCAGCGCTGGCGCTGGCGCGATGTCGGCCTGCGCATGGAACTGCCGACCCCCGCGCTGGCCGGTCCGATCCAGCTGGCCAATGCGGGTGCGGCCATTGCCGCGCTGCGCGCGCTGGACCGGCCGCTGCCACGCGCGGCGTGGGCGGCTGGCATCGCCGCGGCCCGCATCAACGGCCGCCTGCAGGCATTCGATCGTGATGGCGTGCAGGTGCGGGTCGATGTGGGTCACAACCCGCAGGCGGCCGGCCAGCTGGCACGCGCGCTGAAGGCCGAAGCTATCCCGGGCCGGACCCTGGCGGTCTATGCCGCGTTGCAGGACAAGGATGCGGAAGGCGTGGTGCAGGCGCTGCAGGAGGTGGTGGACGAGTGGACGCTGGCTGGCCTGGAAGGTCCGCGCGGACAGAGTGCGCAGCAGCTGCAGGCACGTCTGCATGGCACCGCTGCGGTCACCGCACGGCTGGTCGGCACTGTCGAGCAGGCACTGACGCAGGTGCTGGCACAGGCCCAGTCAGGCGACCGCGTACTGGTATTCGGTTCGTTCCACACGGCCGCTGCGGCCCTGCAGTGGTTGCAGCCCGCGCCCTGATCCACGTTCAGCCAACGCCGACGCCGTCCGGTCCGGCACCCGTATAATCGACCGCAACCCCCGGACAGTTGCCTGCCTCACGTGGATACGCCTCTGAAACAGCGATTGATTGGTGCCATCGTGCTGGTGGCACTCGCCGTGATCTTCCTGCCGATGCTGGTGAAGGGGCCGGCGCCGGACAGTGGTGTCGCCAGTGTGCCGATCGCAGCGCCCAATGCGCCCGCCGACGGCCAGTTCGAGACCCGTGAGCTGCCGCTGGTCGCCCCGGCCGGGGGTGCCACCGGCCTGCAGAGTGGCCAGGCCGCACCGCTGCAGGACGCAGCCGCGCCCGCCACGCCGCCGACCGTGGACACCTCGCCGGCGGTGGCTGCCGGCAACTATGCGGTGACATTCGGCGCCTATGGCAGCAAGGCCGACGCCGATGCGGTGATCGCCTATCTGAAGCGTTCGCAGCTGCCGGGCTTTGCCGAGGCGGCGACCATCAACGGCCGGCAGGCGTGGCGCGTGCGCGTCGGACCGTATGCTGATCGCGCCCAGGCCGAGGCTGCCCGCCTGCAGGCGGTGAAGATCCGCTCCGACGTCCATGCCGAGGTGATCACGCTGGATGCGCCCGCAGCTGCGGCTGCACCGGCCGCCGCTGCTCCGGCGCCGGCGGCACCGTCGGCCAGCACCCCGGCGGCGGCGTCCACGACGTCGGCCACGGGCAACCCGGTGCGCAGCGAGAGCCTGCCGCCCAGCACGCCGGTCGCCAAGCCTGAAGCACCGAAGGCAACGGCGACGCCGGAGGCGACGAAGCCGGTCGCCAAGCCCGAGCCAAAGCCGCAACCGCAAACCCCGGCCGCGCCGGCGGCGGGCGGTGTTGGTTTCGCGGTCCAGCTGGGGGCGTTCGGCCAGGCCAACGACGCCAACGCGCTGCGCGACAAGGTGCGCGCTGCCGGATTCAGTGCCTTTGTCGAGCAGGTCCGCACCGAAAAGGGCACCCTGCATCGCGTGCGCGTCGGGCCGGTGGCCAACCGCGCCGATGCCGAGCAGCTGAAGGCCCAGGTGGCGGCCAAGGTCGGCGTGGCCGGCATGGTCCGACCGCACCCGTGATCACGCGCGCTGTCCGCCGCTGTCGTCGGCAGGAGCGGGCAGCGTGATCGACATCGTGCTGGGCGTGCTGATCGGTGCGTCGGTGCTGTTCGGCTTCATCCGCGGTTTCGTCGGCACGGTGGTCGCGCTGGTGTCCTGGCTGCTGGCCGGCTGGATGGCGTTCACCTTCGGCAATGAGGCATCGCACTGGTGGGCGGCGCCGCAGCCACCCGGCACGGGTCACTATCTGGCCGGCTATCTGGGGGTGTTCGTGCTCACCGTGGTGGCGGTCGGGCTGGTCGGGCTGTTGCTGAAGGCAGCGATCAAACTGACCCTGCTGGGCGGCGTGGATCGCCTGCTGGGCGGTGCCCTGGGCCTGGTCCGCGGCCTGTTCTTCGCCAGCGTGCTGTTGCTGCTGGCCGGTTTCACCGCGTTGCCGGCTGAGCCGGCATGGCAGCAGTCGCAGGTGCGGCCGTTGCTGCAGCCGGCGGTGGCCTGGATGCAGGCCCAGCTGCCGCAGCTGGACGGCATGCTGCCACAGGCGCTGCCGCTGGACGGCCTGCTGCCGGGGGCACTGCCCTTGCCCCTGCTCGAGAATGCCCCCACCTCCTCGCAGGTATTGGGCAAGCCGGCGCCGACAGGCGATAATGGCGTTCTCAACGAGGTAGTGGCGGGCGGCGGATGGCCGCGGCCCGTGGACGTGGAGCGGGAGCCCCGGCCGGCCCCCACACTGCCCAGCAACATCGAGCCGGCGCCCGCGCGTCCGGCCCGGCCCGCGCCTGCCGCGGGCGGGACCCCAGGCCAGGCACGGCCACCTTCCTTGTAACTGGGCACAGCCCAGCGGAGACCTCGCACCATGTGTGGCATCGTCGGAATCGTCGGCAACCAGAACGTCGCCGGGCAGTTGTATGACGGCTTGACCGTCCTCCAGCATCGCGGCCAGGACGCGGCAGGCATCGCCACCGCCAACGGCAGCCGCCTGCGGGTGCAGAAGGCCAACGGCCTGGTCCGCGACGTGTTCGACGCACGCACCATGTCCACCCTGGAGGGCAGCGTCGGTATCGCACACGTGCGGTATCCCACGGCCGGTTCGGAAGGCATGGACGAGGCGCAGCCGTTCTACGTCAATTCGCCGTATGGCATCGCCCTGGCGCACAACGGCAACCTCATCAACACCGAGGCTCTGCGCCAGCAGGTGTTCGAGCAGGACCGCCGCAACGTCAACACCGATTCGGACAGCGAAGTGCTGCTGAACGTGTTCGCCTACGAACTGGAACAGCAGCGCCAGCTCAGTCCGGAAGCCGCCATCCGCGCGGTGGCCGGGGTGCATCGTCGCTGCAAGGGCGGCTACGCGGTGGTCAGCGTGGTGCTGGGCCTGGGACTGGTTGCCTTCCGCGATCCGCATGGCATCCGTCCGCTGGTGCTGGGCAAGCGCAGCCATGCCGAGGGCGACGAGTACATCGTCGCTTCCGAATCGGCCGCACTGGACGTGCTCGGCTTCCAGCGCGTGCGCGACGTGCAGCCGGGCGAAGCGCTGGTCATCACCGCGCGTGGCGAGCTGTTCTCGGAAATCTGCGCCGAACCGGCCGAGCATACGCCGTGCATCTTCGAGTACGTGTACTTCGCCCGCCCGGATTCGATGATCGACAATGTCTCGGTGCACAAGGCGCGCATGCGCATGGGCATCAAGCTGGGCGAGAAGATCCTGCGCCTGCGCCCGGACCACGACATCGACACCATCATCCCGATTCCGGACACCTCGCGCGATGCGGCGCTGGAAATCTCCAATGTGCTCGGGGTGAAGTACCGCGAAGGCTTCATCAAGAACCGCTATATCGGCCGCACCTTCATCATGCCGGGGCAGGGTGAGCGGGTGAAGTCGGTGCGGCGCAAGCTCAACCCGATCCACCTGGAGTTCCGCAACCGGGTGGTGCTGCTGGTGGACGACTCGATCGTGCGTGGCACCACCAGCCAGCAGATCGTGCAGATGGCCCGTGATGCGGGCGCACGCAAGGTCTACCTGGCCAGTGCCGCGCCGCCGGTGCGCTTCCCGAACATCTACGGCATCGACATGCCGGCCGCCGAAGAACTGGTCGCGCACAACCGCAGCGTTGAAGAAATCGAGGCCCACCTGGGCTGCGACTGGCTGATCTACCAGGATCTGGAAGACATGGAAGCGGCCGTGAGCGAGGGCAACCCCGCACTGCGCAACTTCGACTCGTCCTGCTTCAACGGCCACTATCCCACCGGCATCGAACCGGGCTATTTCGAGCGCATCCAGCAGCTGCGTTCGGACGACGCCAAGCACAAGCGCCGCGCCTGAGGCCAAGGGCGTGGTCGAGGTGGCCGACGTCGGTGGCGACCTGCTGCGTGCCGCGCAGCAGTGCCTTGCAGAAGCCGATCCGCTGCGCAAGGTGGCCTTGACCCAGGCCCATGCCGCGGCATTCCGTGCGGGGCGGCTGAAGGTGGCGGTGGATGCGCCGCCACCGGAGCCGATCCGGATGCCGGGCAGACCGGACCGCCTGGTACTGGTCCATCCGCGCGAGGTGCCGCGGCGTGGCCTCGGTGGGGTGGAAGGGCGCGCCGCCTTCATCCATGCCATCGCCCACATCGAACTCAATGCGATCGATCTGGCCTGGGATGCCGTGTATCGCTTCCGCGGCCTGCCCGCAGCCTTCCATGCCGACTGGGTCAGTTGTGCCGATGACGAGTCGCGGCATTTCATGCTGTTGCGTGAGCGCCTGCTGGCACATGGCCACGACTACGCCGACTTCCCTGCGCATAACGGCCTGTGGGAGATGTGCGAGAAGACCGCACATGACGGCCTGGCACGCATGGCGCTGGTGCCCCGCGTACTGGAAGCGCGTGGCCTGGACGTGACACCGGGCATGATCGACAAGCTGCGCAACGTCGGCGATGGCGAGACCGCGGATGTGCTGGAGATCATCCTGCGCGAGGAAGTGGCGCACGTCGCCGCAGGTTCGCGCTGGTACCGCTGGTACTGCGAACGTGCCGGCGTTGAACCGCGCGCACGCTTCAAGGCACTGCTGGTCGAGTTCGCAGGCGGTTACCTGCACGGTCCGTTCAACCTGGAAGCCCGCCTGCTGGCCGGTTTCGATGCCGACGAACTGGCCAATCTGGTCGAACAGGCCGGCTGACCGGCAACGCGGGAGCCCCTTCCCGTCCCGCGCGGGCGCGTCTCATGTGTTCGGCAGCACCACCCGCTTGCCATCCACGGTGGGGCGGTTGATGTAGAACAGGCCGGGACCGGGTCGATACGGCAGCTCGCTCACGCCGGCATCGGCCGCATAGGTCAGCGCGGTATCGCCCAGAGCGTCGAAATTCCAGTGTGCCGACTGCATCAGGTAGCGCCTGCGCAGCAGTGCTTCCTGGGCCGGGGTGAGGGCCTGGCCGGCCATCAGCCGGCGCGCGATCGGCAGCAGTGCGTCGGGCAGTTCCCAGCCGGCAACCGCGTTGGCATCTGCGCGCCAGCGTACGCCGGCGGCGATGGCCTGCTGCTGCATCACCTGCAGGGCCACCAGCTGGTAACGCCAGTCGATGCGCCGACGCAGCACCACTGCCGCGGTGACGTACAACACCGGCGACAGCAGCACGCTGCGGCTGCCGGCGCGGCGTTGCTGCTGCCACTGGTGCCAGACATCGACCCACACTTCCTTTTCGCCCAGCCCGAGCTGCTGCCGCCAGCGTTCGGCATCCGCCTGCGCCTCGGCGTACACCGTCGTGGCCTGAAGCTGTGCCAGCGGGGGGACCTGGTAGTCGGCCACGCCTGGCCGGCGCAGCTGCTGCCGGCGTGGGCGACTGAGCAGCTTCGGTCCTTCCTCTGTCTGGTTGTAGCCACCGCCGATGTTGGCGTGCACGCCGGGCAGTGCGATCTCCATGTGCGCTGCGGCCACCCGCGTGAGCGGGTAGTGCTGGCGATGTTCGTCGCGCGCGACCAGCTGCACGACACGTCCGGCGATGTCGGCGGCGAGGGCGACGCGTGGTCGCTCATCGGCTCTTCCCCCGCTTACGGCGACGACCGTGTCGAACAGGCCGATGAAGCGCAGCAGCGGCCGTGCCGGCGCGAAGCCGGCGGCGCACACCAGCCCCGCGTCCTGCAGCAGTTGCTGCCAGCGGGCCGTATCCCAGGCCTGCAAGCGGTTGGCGGCATCGCGCGCCGCCGCCGCCCCGCGTGAGTATCCGAACAGATCCAGCTGCACGCCCTGCACGGGCTTGTGCCAGCGCGTGGACACGCTGGCCAATGCTGTTGGCAACAGCTCGTTGAGCGCGCGCTCGACCTTGGCACGCACACCGCTGGCGCCGATGCCGAAGGCCAGCCCCAGCAGATCGTCTTCGGCATCATCGCGGGTGCCCACCCCTTCCACGTAGATGGCCAGCGAGGGGAACGGCAGCGTCTCCTGGCGGCTGTCCGGATACAACCGGTGCAGCCGTGCGACGTTGGTCAGGCCATTGTCGTAGCTGCTGGTCAACCGGCTCTGATAGGTCGAATCATCGTCGGCGCGCAGCACGGCAGGGCGGGGTTGCGGCACCTGGACGTGTCCGCGCGCCAGGTTGTGCGCGTTGTTGCGGGTGCCATCGAAGAACAGACCAATCCGCAGCACGGCGGCATCGTCATGGGTGTCCTGCGCTGGTGCCATGTGCATTCCCCGTCGTGGCTACGTCACGGTAGCGCGAAAGCGGTGTGTTGGCGAAGTGTAGCGACGCTGTTGACCTGACTGAACGCAGATGCGGTCGATCACAGATCCAGATTCTCATTCCCACCGCCTATTGAATTCACACGACCTGCGCAGGCCAGATGGCCGGACCCGACACAACGGGTCGTGCTGCATCACTGCTGTTCACTTCATTCAAGGAGCGACGAAATGATGTCCAGATCGATTGGCAAGACGGCGGGTGGCCTGTTGCTGGGAATGTCGGTGGTTGCGGCCGCCGGTGCTGCACCGTTGTTCGAGCCGGTGACGGTACTCAGTCGTGCATCGGCAAGCAGTGAACCTGCGCTGGGCCGGTTGCTGGCGACGCCGTCCACGGCCGCCGTGCAGGAGGTGCGGGTCGATACCGCTGCCACCGCGCAGCCGCAGCTGGAGTTCGAGCTGCTTGGCCAGCGGGTGCAGGCGGTACGCAGCAAGGTCGAAACGCTGCCCGACGGCGGCTCTGTCTGGTACGGCCAGCTCCGCTCCGCGTCGGGCAGGCTGCAGGCGGCCACCTCCAATGGACAGGATGACCCTGGCAATTCGGTGATCCTGGTCCGCTCCGGCGACACGCTGACCGGCTCGATCCGCAAGGACGGCAAACTCTACCGGTTGCGTCCGCTCGGCAACCGCCACGTCCTGGTGGAAGTGGATGAATCGCGGATGCCGGCCGACCACCCGGCCGACTACAACCAGTTGCCGAAGATTCCGCTGCCGGCCGATGACCGCATCGGCATTGCCCAGGCGTCTTCGGGAACGCCGGCGACCATCCGCGTACTGGTGGTGGCCACCAATGCCGCCGTCGCCGCCTATGGCGGCAACATGCAGTCGCTGGTGCAGCTGGCGGTCGCCGAGTCGAACCAGGGCTACACCAACAGCAATGTCGGCCTGACGCTGCAGCTGGCCCGCTACGAGACCACCAGTTACAGCGAATCCGGCGACTTCAATACCGATCTGGCACGTTTCCGCGGCACCAGCGACGGCTACATGGACAGCATCCACAGCAGCCGCAATACCTACACGGCCGATGTCGGCGTGCTGCTGATCAACAACGCGTCGTACTGCGGCCTGGCCTCGGGCATCGGCTCAAGCGCATCCACCGCATTCGCGGCGGTGTACTGGGATTGCGCGACCGGCTACTACTCGTTCGCCCACGAGATCGGCCACCTGCAGAGCGCGCGGCACGATCTCGCCAACGATCCGAGCACGTCGCCGTACGCCTATGGCCATGGCTATCGCTATGAGCCGTCCAGCGGTACCGGCTGGCGCACCATCATGGCGTACAACTGCACCCGCAGCTGCCCGCGCCTGAATTACTGGTCCAATCCGAACATCAGCTACAACGGCATCCCGATGGGCACTGCCAGCACCGCCGACAACCAGCGCGTGCTGGTCAATACCAAGCACACCATCGCCGGCTTCCGGTAACCGGTACTCGGGGCGCACGACCCGGGGTCGTGCGCTGCCGTGGATGGACGGGCCTCAGGTCAGCGAATCCAGCGTCCAGCCCTGTGGGGTCACGCGCAGTACCGAGCCCTGCTCGTACCAGTCACCCAGAACGATGCGGGTGCAGCTGCGTCCGCCGGCCTGCAGCGCATGGATTGCAGGGCGGTGGGTGTGGCCGTGGATCATGGTGTCCACGCCGTGACGGATGAAGGTGGCCTCCACTTCGGCCGGGGCCACGTCGGTCACTGTCTCGAACTGCACGCGGTCGCCCTGTTTCATTTCCGACTGCCGTGCCTGGCTCGCTTCACGGGCCTTCTGTGCGAAGGCAATGCGTGCGGCCAGCGGTTGCGAGAGGAACTGCGCCTGGAATGCCGGATCGCGCGTCTGCGCGCGGAACTGCTGGTAGGGAATGTCGTCGGTGCACAGCAGATCGCCGTGCTGCAGCAGCACCGCACGGCCGTACAGCTCGATCACGCACGGGTCGGGCAGGATGCGCAGACCGGCACGGCGTGCGTAGTCTTCGCCAAGCAGGAAATCGCGGTTGCCGCGGATGAAGTACACCGGCACGCCGCTGTCGGCGAGCGTCCTCAACGCGTCCGCCACCGCATCGGCGGCGGGTGAGGGCGTGTCGTCGCCGATCCAGGCCTCGAACAGATCGCCCAGGATGTACAGCGCGTCCGCGCCGGGCGCCTGTTCGCGCAGGAAACGCAGGAACAGGTCGGTGATTTCCGGACGGCTCGGGTCCAGATGCAGGTCGGAAATGAACAGCGTGGTCATGCCTGCATTCTAGGTCATCGCGGATGCCGGTAGCGCCGGGTCATGGCCGGCGGGCGCATCACACCGGCAGAGGCAGCCAGGCCAGGCTGGCCGACGCCAGCAGTGCGGCGATGCCGGTGGCGGCCAGCACATCGCTGGGGTAATGCAGGCCCAGCACGACCCGCGACAGGCCTACGCCGAGGGTGAACGGCACCAGCAGCGGCGCCAGCCAGGGGTAATAGGCCAACGCCACGATGGTGAACGACACCGCGTGCAGGGTATGCCCGGACGGGAAACTGAACTCGTCCAGCGGGGCCACCCAGGCCCGGATGCGCAGATCCGCGGCATACGGGCGGGGGCGCCGGGTCCAGCGCTTGAGGCCCTTGTACAGCAGCAGCGCGGCCAGGCCGGTGGCGGCCATGTGCACCGATGCGCGCAGCCCGTCGAAGCCATCGATCGCCACCAGTACACCCATCAGCACGTACCAGAACACGCCGTCGCCGAGCCGGCTGATGATCGAGAACAGACGGCGCACGCGGCGGCGCCGGCAATAGTGGTTCGCCCGCCGGCACAGGCGTGTTTCGCTGCCGCGCAGCAGTTCAAGCGGCGTGGTGCGCATGGCCAGTCCTCCGGGTGTTCGCCAGCTCGGCCAGCAGCGCATCGAACTCGGCCACCACCTGCTGCGGATGCAGCCGCTTCATCGCCCGTGCGGCCTGGCTGCCCAGTTCGCGGCGCAGCGTGTCATCGCTGGCCAGCTGCACGGCCGCTTCGACGAATTGCTCGTCGTTGTCCACGGCGGCACCGTTCTCGCCGTTGCGCAGGTACTCACGCGCCGCGCCGTAATCGAAGGCCACCGTGGCCAGGCCGCTGGCCATGCTTTCCAGGGTCACGTTGCCGAAGGTCTCGCTGCGGCTGGGGAACAGGAACAGATCGCCGCTGGCGAAATGGCGGGCCAGCGCTTCGCCGCGCTGGATGCCGCAGAAGATGAAGTCGGGGTTCTCATGCGCCAGCTTCTCCCGTGCGGGCCCGTCGCCGACCCAGACGAAGCGTGCCTTCGGCCGTATCTGCTGCAGGCGGCGGAACGCCTTCACGGCCAGTCCGAGGTTCTTCTCGGCGGCGATGCGGCCAACGTAGATCGCTGCCAGGCCGTTGCCGTCGATGCCCCATTCCTCGCGCAGGGTGGGGTCACGCCGGCCCGGGTCGAACTGCTGGCTGTCGACCGCGCGGGCCAGCAGCCGGACGCGCTCGAAGCCCTGTTCGGCAAGGAACTGTTGGAGCTCGCGGGTGGGCACGAGGGTGGCGTCGGCCTGGTTGTGGAAGCGGCGCATCCAGCGCATCGCAGCGGCCTGCAGCCAGGCGACCCCGTAGTCGGGCAGATACTCGTCGAAGCGGGTGTGAAAGCCACTGGCTACCGGGATGCCGAGGCGCCGCGCGGTACGCAGCGCCGACCAGCCCAGCGGGCCTTCGGTAGCGACATAGATCGCATCCGGGCGCTGCTGCTGCCAGTGGCGACCGAGCCGGATCGGGGCCGGCAGGCCGAACCGCAACCCGGGATAGCGGGGCAGGGCGGCGCCGGGCACCAGCAGGGTACCGGGAGCGGAATCCAGCGCTTCACTGGCCTGGCGTGGCCGGATCAGGTCGATCTCGTGCCCGGCCGTCCGCAGGCCCTGTTCCAGTCCCTGCACGGTCAGTGCGACGCCGTTGACTTCCGGCGGATACGTCTCGGTGACGATGGCATAGCGCATGGCGGGCCTCCGGTTTCCCGGCATGCTCGGGCCTGGCGATGTAGCCGACATGACGGCTTGGCGACACAGGCATGACAGACGCGCAGGAGTGCCGGCGGCGGGGCCGGGGCCAGAAAAAACCACGGCCCCGAAGGGCCGTGGTCGTGGAGCATCGCAGTGCGATCGATCAGAAGCGCTGCTGGTACTTCATGTAGATGAAACGACCGATGTCGTAGCCGCCGTAGTACGAGAACGCGGAGTTCGGCTTGCTGTACATGATCGGGCCGGACTTCTCGAACACGTTGTTGGCGCCGACGGCGACGGTCGCATCCCACGGCAGGTTGTAGCGGAACTGCACGTCGTGGAAGGTCACCGAACCACGCTCGTTGTAGTTGCGCGAGCCCTTGTACCACGGTGCATACACGCCCGGATCGGAGCACTCGTCCGGATACAGACCGATGTTGGAGCAGGTCTCCTTCACGCCCGAGTAGTAGCGCGCGGTCCAGGTCACCCCGAAGTCACCCAGATCGTAGCCCAGCGCCAGGTTGGAGCGGACGCGGAAGGCGCTGCCGATGCCGTTGGTGACGATCGGAACGATCGAGCTGTCGTTCGAGGTGCGGTAGGTCGCACTGGACACGTAGGTGGTGGCCGAATTCACGTTGAACTTGCCGAACCGGGTGTCCAGACGGTAGCTCACATCCAGGTCGTAACCTTCGGTTTCCATGAAGCCCGCATTGCGGTTGCCGAACTTCAGGTTGGTCACGATGCCCGTCACCGGGTCACGCTGGAAGCGCGTGCAGCGCGAATCGATGCCTGCTTCGTAGCAGTCCTGCAGGATCTGGGTCGGCGTATCGGCAATGATCGTGTTGTCGATGCGGATCTTCCACCAGTCCAGCGAGGCGTTGAAGCCCTGGATGAAGCTCGGGCTCCAGACCAGGCCCAGCGTCTTGCTGGTCGAGGTTTCCGGAGTCAGCAGCGGATTGGAGCCGGAGGTGAACGGCACCGGCGTGGCATCGGTGGAGGTGTTCACCGGAGTGCCGCCCTGGCGCAGCTGGCGGAAGGTATCGGCATTGGCGATGTCGCGGGCGCAACGCGAACGGACTTCGGCGCTGGAGGCCGAGGAACCGAAGCGGGTGTCGCACGGATCGCTGAACTGCGCGAAGGTCTCGGAGCCACCACCGAACAGATCGTTGATGGTCGGGGCGCGGAAGCCCTCCGCCCAGGTGCCACGCACCATCAGCGAGTCGATCGGCTTCCACTTGAAGCCGAACTTGCTGTTGAGGGTGTTGCCGAAGGTGTTGTAGTCCGAGAAACGGGTAGCACCGTTGAAGCTCAGTTCCTTCGCGCCCGGCAGATCGGCCAGCACCGGAACGTTCACTTCCAGGTAGGCTTCATTGACGGTGTAGTCGCCACCGGTCGGGCCAGCCGCGAGGTTGGTGGTGGCGCCGGTCTGGGCCAGGGCATCCGGGGTGTACTTGCCTTCTTCCTTGCGGCTTTCCACGCCGAAGGCGAAGCCGAGGTCACCGGCCGGCAGGGTCACGATGCTGCCCGCGATGCTGGCGAAGAAGTTCTTGGAGGTGGTGCGGCCCTTGGTGATCTCATCCGGGAACAGCCACGCCTGCAGTTCTTCGTTGCCATAGATGCCATCGGCAGCGGTGGTGCCGTACGGAACCAGCGGGTTCCACGGCTTGCAGACGTCGTAGGAGATCGGAGCAGCGGCCGTGCCGCACTGCACCTTGCCGGTGGCGGCGTTGAAGAAGGACGGACCTACGCCGGCCGCGACGCGACCCTTGTGCAGGTTGCCGGTCGCCACCGATTCCAGCTCGTTGCGGTTGTACTGGTAGCCCACTTCCCAGTCGAAGTAACGCTCGCCGATGTCGAACGAGCCGTCGAACGACGCCACCGCGCGGTAGGTCTTCAGCTCGCTGGTGGTCACGCGCGGCACTTCCCAGGTGCGGCGGTTCCAGGCCACCGCAGTCGGGGTGGCGAAGCCGTGCTGGTTGCCGAACGGGTTGAAGTAGCTGTCGATCGACATGGAGCCGACACCGGCGGTGCTCGACTGCAGCGGATAGCCCGCGATCTGGCGGGTGGACTCGCGCTGGTTGTAGCCCAGCTCGGTGCGGAAGTTGACGTTGTCGGTGATCTTGAACCGGCCGTCGAAGTAGATCGAGTCGCGCTTGACCGGGTACATCACGTGCATCTGGTCGTTGGCGTTGCTCACGTCACCGGTGAAGGGCGTGGTGCTGGTGAGGTGGTAATTGGCCGGATTGGTCGGGTCCGTGCCACGGTTGAGCGAGTAGCCACAGCCTGCCGGAGGCGTCGCATTGCAGCCGGGACCGCGCACGCCGGTGAACTGGCCGTACTGGCTGATGGTGGTCCAGTTGCTGCTGTCGTTCGGGTGGCGATCGGTCATGCCGTACTGGCTGAAGCCGCGGTCACGTGCCCACACGCCCTTCTCTTCTGCATGCTCGGCCGACAGGGTCAGCGAGATGCGGTCGTTGTTCCAGCCGGCGACCACGTCGAAGCGGTCGCGCGCGCCGTCGCCCTCGCTGTACTGGCCGTGGTAGACGTTGGCGGTCACGCCGGTGACGTTGGAGCGGGTGATGATGTTGACCACGCCAGCCATGGCATCCGAACCATAGATCGCAGAAGCGCCGTCCTTCAGCACCTCGATGCGCTCCACTGCCGACACCGGCAGGGAGGAAACGTCCTGGTAGCCGGACGTGCTGATGCCCAGGCGCTTGCCGTTGACCAGCACCAGCGTGCGCTGCGTGCCCAGGTTGCGCATGTCGATGTAGGTGCCGCCCGCGTTCTCGCCTGCGGTCAGCGCGTTGGCGCGGCTGATTGCCGGGCTGCCCATCGCGGTGACGTTCTGCAGGATGTCGGCAACCGAGCTGAAGCCCTGGCGCTCGATATCGTTGCGGCTGATCGCGAACACCGGCTGGGCGGTTTCCACGTCGACCTGACGGATACGCGAACCGGTGATCTCGATACGGTCCAGATTGGTCGGCGAAGCAGTGCTTTCGCTCTGGGCGAACGCGGGCAGTGCCGCCAGCGTTGCAGTGGTAGCCAGGGCATAGCGGATCGCCTGCCCCAGGGCGGTGGTGCGTGAAGTCATACGAGCTCTCTCTCTCTCAGGTCGTGCAACGGACGCCAAAAAGGGCGTCGAAGAAGCCGGAAGGTCGTGCGACCGGACCAGCAACCCGATAGTAGTCTCGTTGGTTAATGCTGTGTAAAGAGGGCGTGTCGAACAAATTAACGCTTTGTCACAAATCTTCACAAAAAATGAACAAAAGCAATCGCTTACGATGCCGTCGCGGATGGACCCCCAACGACGGGCTGACGCGATGCAGCAGGAAAAGCCGCCAGATTGCGCAAAGTGTCACCGAATGTAACGCCGAGGCGCGCGTATTCAGGCAACGAAGGGACGGAACTGGATGCCGAGGCCGGCGATGCCGTCGGTCTCGCCGATCAGGTCGGCGCGCAGCAGCGGCCGGGCGTCGATGAACGCCTGCGGCACGATCAGCGACAACCGGTTGTCATCGGCGGTCAGTTCCAGCGGCGGCAGCGGAGCGTCCTCATGGGCACGGTTGAGCAGCACCGCCAGGCGCAGCAGCGCGGCCAGCCGCCGCGCGGTCAGCAGCAGGCGCTCGGGCAGGGCATCGAACGCGGTCTTGCCCACGCTGCGGCGATGGCTGCGGACCAGGGCCGCCAGCATCTGCTGCTCCTGCCGCGAGAAGCCGGCGATGTCCGAGTGTTCCAGCACGTAGCTGCCATGCACGTGATAGCCGCTGTGGGCGATCATCAGCCCCAGCTCATGCAGGCGTGCCGCCCAGCCGAGCATGCGGGCATCGTCAGCGTCGAGCTTCCAGCGTTCCTGCACCTGCTCCAGCAGCGACAGGGCGGTGTCCTGCACGCGGTCGGCCTGGACGGTGTCGATGCCGTAACGGTGGGTGAGCGCAGCGACCGATTCGTCGCGCAGGTCGTTCTCGCCGGCACGGCCGACAATGTCGTAAAGGATGCCTTCGCGCATCGCGGCCTTGCTGACCAGCAGCTTCTGCAGGCCCAATGCCTGGAAGGCCGCCTCCAGCACCAGGATGCCGCCCGCGATGATCGGGCGGCGATCGCTGGACAGGCCCGGCAGCACGATGTCGTCGATCTTCTTGGCCTTGAGCAGCTCGTCGCGCAGCTGTGGCAGGGCTTCGGCGGTGATCGCCCCCTTGCTCAGCTTCATCGTCGCGCAGATCTCGCTGATCGCCTTGTGGGTGCCCGAAGAACCCAGTGCCTCCTGCCAGCCCAGCGCACGGTACTTGCTGGCGAAGGGCTGGAACTCGCGACCGATCTCGGCCAGTGCATCCTTCCAGCGCTTCTTGCTGAGCTTGCCGCCCGGAAAGAAGCGGCGGGTGCTGGCAATGCAGCCGGCCTGCAGGCTCTCGCGCTCGAGGGTCTGCATGCCCATGCCGATGATGAACTCGGTCGAGCCACCGCCGATGTCGATCACCAGCCGGCGCTCGCCCGGTTTGGGCGGCTGGGCATGGGCGACGCCCAGGTAGATCAGGCGCGCCTCCTCGCGGCCGCTCACCACTTCAATGGCATGTCCCAGCGCGGTTTCGGCGGGAACCAGGAACGACTGCGGTGAACGCAGCTGGCGCACGGTATTGGTGGCCAGTGCACGCACGCGGTGCGACGGGACATTGCGGATGCGCTGGCCGAAGCGGGCCAAGCATTCCAGTGCGCGTTGCCGTGCCGCAGCCGACAGGCCCCCCTTGCCATCCAGACCGTCGGCCATGCGCACGGTTTCGCGCAGGCGGTCGATCACCCGCAGCTGGCCGAGCGTGTAGCGCGCGATGACCATGTGGAAACTGTTGGAGCCAAGGTCGATGGCGGCCAGCAGGTCGCCATCCTGCAATGCGGGCGGAGTCGTGGTGGTATGCGGCATGGGCGAATGTTAGCCGAAGGCCGGGGCGCGGCGTCACCGCATGGCCTTCACATTTTGTCGGGGGGCGTTCGGTAGTGCCGGCCGCTGGCCGGCAAGGTCAACGTCAACGTCAACGTCAAAATCGGGTTATCTGAGGGATGGCGGGGTGGGTCCAGTTGAGGGGGACGCCGTAAACCCATCCCTGGGGGCTTGGTCGCGGCATCCATGCCGCTCACACCCCCTCAACCGGACCCACCCCGCCTTCGACAGTTGGCCGCGGCCTGCCGGAACGACACGGGGTCGGATCCCGTTGCTGCGCAACGGGCTCTGACCCCGGTGTTCTACATTGGACGCATTGCGCCGACCAAGGCCGGCACCTACCGGGTCAGAGACCCTGCATCAATGCCATCTGCGCCGAATGCGGGGCCTCGTCGTGGGCCGGGGCACGCTTGTGATAGATGCCATCGGCATCCAGTTCCCAGGCGTTGAGGTTGTCGTCCAGATAGTTCTGCAGGACTTCGCGGTAGACCCGCTTGGCCAGCGTCGGATCCAGGATCGGGAAGCAGGTCTCGACCCGCCGCAGCAGGTTGCGCTCCAGCCAGTCGGCGCTCGCGCAGTACAGTTCGGGCGCACCATCGTTGCCGAACCAGTAGACCCGGCTGTGTTCCAGGAAGCGGCCGACGATGGAGCGGACGCGGATGTTGTCGGACACGCCCGGGACACCGGGACGCAGGGTGCAGGCGCCACGGATGATCAGGTCGATCTGCACTCCGGCCTGCGAGGCGGCGTACAGCGCGCGGATTACCTGGGCCTCGTTGAGGGCGTTCATCTTGGCGATGATGCGTGCCGGGCGGCCGGCGGCCGCGATGCGCGTCTCGCGCTCGATCCGCGCCAGGATGCCGGTATGCAGGGTGAAGGGCGACTGCAGCAGGCGCTTGAGCTTCATCTTCGAGGCCAGCCCGGACAGCTGCTGGAACAGCAGGTGCACATCATTGCCGATGTCCGCATCGGCGGTGATCAGGCTGATGTCGGTGTACGCGCGCGCCGTACCGCTGTGGTAGTTGCCGGTGCCCAGGTGCACGTAACGGCGCAGCTTGCGGCCTTCGCGACGCACGATCAGCAGCATCTTGGCATGGGTCTTGTAGCCGACCACGCCATACACCACCTGTACGCCGGCTTCCTGCAGGCGATCGGCCAGCCCGAGGTTGGCCTCTTCATCGAAGCGTGCGCGCAGCTCGACCACCACGGTCACATCCTTGCCGGCACGTGCAGCCTGGATCAGCGCATCGACGATCAGCGAATCCTTGCCCGTGCGGTACAGGGTCTGCTTGATCGCCAGCACGTTCGGATCCAGCGCCGCCTGGCGGATCAGGTCGAGTACGGCGGCGAACGCATCGAAGGGATGGTGCAGCAGCAGGTCCTGGCGCGCCACGGTCTCGAAGATGCCATCGGTGTCGCGCAGCGTGCGCGGCGTCATCGGCGGATATTTCAGGTCCGGCTGCGCGATGAGGTCGTACAGCTGGATGATGCGGTTGAGGTTGACCGGGCCGTCGATGCGATACACCGCGTTCTCGGTCAGGCCGAAGTTCTGCAGCAGGGTACGCACGATCTCGCGCGGCATGTCATGGGCGATTTCCAGCCGCACCGCCGGTCGGTAGCCGCGATCGACCAGTTCATCGCGCAGTGCCAGCGCCAGGTTCTCCACTTCCTCCTCGTCCACCACCAGCTCGGAATTGCGGGTCACGCGGAACTGGTAGGCGCCCTGGACCTCCATGCCCGGGAACAGTTCATCCACGAAGGTGGACAGCACCGAGGACAGGAACACGAAGTTCTGCGAGCCACCGAGTTTTTCCGGCAGCTGGATGATGCGCGGCAGCGAGCGCGGTGCGCGCACGATGGCCAGGTGGCCGGCGCGGCCGAATGCATCGGTGCCCTTCAGCACGACGACGATGTTCAGCGACTTGTTGAGGATCTTCGGGAACGGATGCACCGGATCCAGGCCCAGCGGCGACAGCACCGGCATGATCTCGTTGCGGAAGTAGGCCCGCAGCCAGCGCTTCTGCCGATGGTTCCACGAATGGCGGCCGAGCACGCCGATGCCGGCATCCATCAGGGCCGGGCGCAGTGTCTCGTTCCAGCAGCGGTACTGCTGGTCCACCAGTTCGGCGGCGCGTTCATGGATGGCGTTGAGGATGGCCTGCGGGCTCATCCCGTCCGGAGCCGGCGGCAGGCCGTATTCCTGTGCGTGGCGGACAGCGGCGGCCCGGATCTCGAAGAACTCGTCGAGGTTGGTGCAGGAGATGCACATGAAGCGCAGGCGCTCCAGCAGGGGCACCTGCGGGTCCATGGCCTGGGCCAGCACGCGGAAGTTGAAATCCAGCTGCGACAGTTCGCGGTTGATGTACAGCGCCGGATCGCGCAGCGGATCGTTGTCCGGGCTCACGGGGAGAGGGAGGGATCCGAGGCTGCTCATGGCTTCATTCTTCGACGGAGGTCAGGGGGGCGGACTCGCGCGGGCGCACGTGGTCGGCATCGAAATGACAGGAGAACACCGATCCTTTGCCGACCTCGCTTTCGATCTCCAGCCGCGCATGGTGCAGGCCGAGGATGTGCTTGACGATGGACAGGCCGAGGCCGGTGCCGCCGCTCTCGCGCGAGCGGCTGCTGGAAACGCGGTAGAAGCGCTCGGTCAGCCGCGGTAGGTGGGTTGCCGGGATGCCATAGCCGGTATCGCGCACGGCCAGCACCGCGCCGTCGCCTTCGCGACGGAACTCGACGGTGATGCGGCCGTCGGCCGGCGTGTAGCGCACTGCATTGGTGACCAGATTGGAGAAGGCGCTGTGCAGCTCCTTGGTCGAGCCCTGCAGGTCGACGCCGGCAAGGTCCTCGATGCTGATCTGGTGGCGACCCTGGCTGTGGGCCTCGGCTTCGCGACGCAGCGTGGCCAGCATCGGCTGCATGGCCACGACTTCCTCTTCGGTGTGTTCCTGCGACTCCAGCCGCGACAGGGTCAGCAGGTCTTCCACCAGCTGGGCCATGCGCTGGCTCTGCTTGCGCATCTCTTCAAGCATCGGGCCGGTGCCGGGGAAATCCTCCGGATCCATCATGTCCAGATAGCCATGCACCACGGTGAGCGGGGTGCGCAGCTCATGTGAAACATTGGCGACGAAATCGCGGCGGACCTGCTCCAGGCGCAGCAGCTTGCTGACATCACGGGCGATCAGCAGCCAGTAGTCCGACGAATACGGAATCAGACGGAGGTTGAGGCGGATCGCTGGATCGACCGGCGAGGGCACGTCCAGGATCGGCTCGGCGTTGCGACCGCCGGCCAGCCAGTGGGCCAGCGGCATCGGCTGCAACCGCTCGACAAGGGCCTCGCCCAGGTCGCCCGGATGGTGCAGGCCAAGCAGGGCCGTGGCCGCTTCGTTGAACCACTGCACGCGCTGGCTGTTGCGGTCGAGCACCACCACTGCGTCGGGCAGCGCGGCGGCCGCGGCGCGGTAGCTGCGCAGCATGTCCAGCAGGCGCCGCTTGCGTACGCGCATTTCGACCTGGTTGCGGTACAGCAGGCGATCCAGTTCATTCCACACGCCCGTGCCTTCGGCGGTATCCCAGCGCTGGCGCGCGGTCAGCCGGCGCAGCACGCTGCGCAAGCGCCAGTAATGCCAGGCCAGCGTCGCCAGCGCGCCCAGTGCGACGCACAACCACAGATGGCCCGTGAACCATCCCACCAGTCCGGCGAACAGCAGTACCGCGGCGACGGTAGCCAGCGTCTTCAACCAGGCAGAGCGGATGTGGCGGGGCATTGCGGTCTCGTCGATGAGGTGCGGTGGTTCACTGGAATGAACCAAGGGTTATAGCAGAGTTGCCGGCCTCGGCCCCCGC
>NZ_JASGBV010000037.1:48311-58267 GCF_030053245.1 Stenotrophomonas sp. RS-48 | reverse complement strand
GCGAGGGCCACAGCAGCTTCAGGGCCAACGACAGTACGAAGGAGCCGACCGCCGCAGCCAGCGCACCGGCATCGATCACGGCCGCGCCGCCTGCTCCAGACGCCCCACCCGCGGACGTCCAGGCCGGCGCTGCCAGCGACCAGTGGGAAGCGCGGCTGATGGCACGACTGGAGCGATACCGCTACTACCCCTCCAGCGCTAGATCGCGGCGCCAGCAGGGCACCAGCTGGGTCCGCGCCAGCATCGACCGCGACGGACGCCTTCTGGCGCTAAGGCTGGAGCAGTCCAGCGGCCAGTCCCTGCTCGATGACGCGGCGCTGCAGACCTTCCGCCGCGCACAGCCGCTGCCACGCATTCCCGACGAAATGAAGGCGCCGCAGGAACTGGTGGTACCCGTGGAGTACTACCTGCGCTAGGCAGTCCGCGCTTCCGCTTCGATCTCGAACAGCATGCCAACCACTGCCAGATGCAGCAACGGGATCAACGCGACGGTGCACCGGGCCCCCTCCTTGGCAGTCCTCCGCACCGCGATGCGTGCGGAGGACCACGGAGTGGCTCAGGCCTTCAGCACTTCCACCTTGTACGAAACGGTCTCGCCGTCGTGCTCGATGATCAGTCCGTGCACGTCCGACTCGAAGCCCGGGAAGCGCGCATTCTGCTCGCGCGCGATGCGCAGCGACTCGATGATGGGCTCATCGCTGGCACCGAAGCGCTCGCCCGGCATGATGGTGGGAATGCCGGGCGGGTACGGCACCAGCATGGTCGCCGCGATGCGGCCACTGAGCTGTTCGATGTCCACCCGTTCGATTTCCCCCTTCACCAGATGGTTGTAGGCATCGGCCGGGGTCATCACCGGCGTCGGCAGGTCCACGTACATCTCGCGCATCACCCGGGCCACTGCGAACTCCTGGTTGAAGGCGTGCAGCGCATCGCAGAGGTCGCGCAGTCCCCAGCCGGCGTAGGCAACGGGATAGTCCGCCGCCAGCGTCGGCAGCGCCTGGCTCAGGGGGGCGTTGCGGTCATACAGCTCCTTGAACGCCATCAGCTCGGTGACCAGCGTGCTCCACTTGCCCTTGGTGATCCCCATCGAGAACAGGAACAGCACCGAGTAGAGGTTGGTCTTCTCCACAGTGATGCCACGACCCCACAGGAACTTGCTCAGCACCGCCGCTGGAATGCCCAGCCGGCCCATTCCGCCATCCATCGACAGGCCGGGGGTCAGCAGGGTCACCTTGATGGGATCGATCAGTACATAGTCGTCCACCAGATTCTCGAAACCATGCCAGTGCCCATCCGGCTGCAGGTACCACTCCTCCCGCTTGGCCACCATCGGCGCCGGCGTGTCGCCCTTGTCAAGGCTGCGCTCGACCTTGGTCGGCTGCCACACGCTGAACCACCAATCATCACGGCCGAGATCGTCGCGCACATGCAGCATGGCGCGCCGGAATGCGATCGCCTCGTCGTGCATCTCCTGCACCAGCGAGCGACCGGCCTCGCCTTCCATCATCTTCGACGCGACATCACAGGCAGCGATCACGCCGTAGTGCGGGCTGGTGGAGGTGTGCATCATGAACGATTCGTTGAAACGCTCGGCATCCAGATTGCGCTGTGCCGAGTTGCGCACATGGATCATCGAGGCCTGCGAGAACGCGGCAAGCAGCTTATGGGTGGAGTGCGTGGTGAAGATGATCGCATCCTGCTCGCGCGGCTTGCCCTTGGCCATGCCGTAGTGGTTCTCGTAGAAAGGATGGAATGCGGCGTAGGCATACCAGGCTTCATCGAAGTGCAGAAAGTCCACCGCACTGCCGATCTCGTCGGCGATCTTCTCGGCGTTGTAGCACAGGCCATCGTAGGTGGAGTTGGTGACCACGGCGATACGCGGCTTGGAGCCCGCCGTGTATGCCTTGCTCGCCAGCGGGTTCGCGGCGATGCGCTGCTGCAGCGATTCCGGAGTGAACTGGTCCAGGCTGATCGGGCCGATGATGCCGTGCGCGTTGCGGCTGGGCGTGAAGTACACGGGTACCGCGCCCGTCATGATCAGCGCATGCAGGAGCGACTTGTGGCAGTTGCGGTCGACGAACACCACATCGCCCCGCGCCACCGTGCCGTGCCATACGATCTTGTTGGCCGTGGAGGTGCCATTGGTCACGAAGAACGTATGGTCGGCGCCGAAGTTGCGGGCCGCTTCGTTCTCGGCGTCCTTGATCGGCCCGGTGTGGTCCAGCAGCGATCCCAGCTCCGGCACCGAGATCGACAGATCGCTGCGCAGCGTGTTCTCGCCATAGAACTGGTGGAATGCACGGCCAACCGGCGATTTGGTGAAGGCCACGCCACCGGCGTGGCCGGGCGTATGCCAGGAGTAGTTCGACTCGGCGGCATGATGGATCAGTGCCTTGAAGAACGGCGGCAGCAGGTGCTGCATGTAGTCTTCAGCGGCCCGCATCACCTGCCGGGAGATGAAGTTCTTGGTGTCCTCGAACAGGAAGATGAAGCCGTGGATGTACTTGAGCAGCTTGCTCGGTACCTTCTCGATGGTACGGCGCTCGCCATACAGGAAGACCGGCAGGTTCGCGCGGCGCGCACTCTGCTCGCGCAGGAACGCGGTCAGGCGCTGGAACTCGCCATCGACTTCCTCGCTTCCATCGATCGATATCAGCACGGCCGACGCCGCAACATAGGTGCGTGCTCCTGCACGGGCATCATCCAGGTTCAACCCGCACAGCACGCGCTGGTCGTTGCTGCGCAGCTCTTCCACCAGAGCGCGGATCAGGATGCCGCCGATGCGTGGTGAGTCGTAATCACCGTCGATGACTATGACCGGATAGTCCAATGACTTGAAATACACGTTGTTTCTCCTTGTCCGAATCAGGAATGCTGCGCGCCGGCAGAAATCGCCGCCGCCTCACGGGCACGCTGCCGCTGCTGGCGGCGCTCCTCGCTGAAGAAGGGATAGAACACGGTGATGAACAGGACGAACAGGAAGGCGTACTGCACGATCGTTCCCGACGAGCCATAGATCGCCCACAGGCAGTACACGACGGTGAGGCTGGTCAAGGTCCAGAACGCGCCGGTATGCACCAGGGTGTGCGAGCGTTCGACCACGAAGTAGCAGGCCACGCAGGAATAGATGTAGGGCAGCAGGGTCAGCACCACCGCGGCCGAGGTGATCACATCGAACTGCGCGGATGCCGTTTCCGAGGTGGAAGTGACCAGCACGGCCAGCGTCATCAGCACCGCCACGATCAGCACGCCCTTGACCGGCACGTCATCCTTGTTGGTTTTGCTGAAGATGCTCGGGAACAGGCCATCATCCGATGCGGCCTTCGCGCTCTGTGCGGTCAGCAGGATCCAGCCACCGAGCGAGCCGGCCGCACCGATGAACGCGCACAGGCTGACCAGCGCACCGCCCCAACCCCCCACGGCCTTGGCCGCCGCCAAGGCGAACGGCGCGTCCGAAGTCTGCAGTTCACCGTTGGGGACCATGCCCATGATCACCGACGAGCTGGCGATGTAGGCGATGGCCGCAAGGAACACGCCGGCCAGCGTAGCGCGCGCGACATTCTTCTCCGGGTTCTCGACCACGCCGGCGGTCACCGACGCTGACTCTACGCCAATGAACGCCCACAGCGTCAGTGCGGCTGCACTGGAGATCGCACCGAAGTTGGATTCACCGGAGACGTTGTAGGCCCCTTTGAAGATGTCGGCATCGAAGAAGAACCAGCCGAAGATGGCGATGCCCAGGATCGGCACCAGCGCGAAGCTGGTGGTGACGGTCTGCACGCGACTGACGAAGGCCGGACCGATCACATTGGCGAAACTCAGCGCCCACACCAGCACCAGGACCGCGATGCAGCGCACCAGCGGCTCGGACAGGATCGGGAAGAAGTAGCTGAAGTAACCCACCGCCGCGATCGGGATGGCGACATTGCCGATCCAGTTGGCGAACCAGTAAATGGTATTGGTCTGGAAGCCCATGTAGGGGCCGAACCAGTCGCGCGCATAGGCATAGGGGCCGCCGGCCTTCGGGGCCAGCTTGCCCAGTTTGGCGAACACGAACGCCAACAGCAGCGCACCCGCCGTGGTGATCAGCCAGCCCCAGATCGAGGCAGTACCGATCTTGGCCAGGCTGGAGGGCAAGAGGAATACGCCTGAGCCCATCATGTTGCCCGCGACGAGGAAGGTGGCTCCCACCACACCGATCTTCTTTGCTTCTGCCATGACAATCTCCTGTACCGGCATCAGCCCGGTTGCGCCGGGCATGGGGGTTGGCTGCGCTGGCGTGCTGCCGCTGGCGCCTATTTGATGAAGTTGTACTGCAGGCTGCCCTGCACTCTTACTGTGTCGCCGCGTGCACCGTCCTGCTGCTGCAGGCGGCCGTAAAGCAGCTCCATGCCCATCGTCCACGAGGGCGCGGGGCTCCAGATCAGGTTGAAGACGCCGTAACGGCTTTGCCGGAACGCGTCACTGGCAAGAGCGGCGTTCCGCTCCAGCGTGAGCTGTCCGAAAATCAGATTCGAGCGCCACAGATCGGACCAGTAATGGGTGTAACCGACGAAGCCGCCGTGCAGATCCAGTGCCTCCAGGCGACCGTCCGCATCCACCACGGCATCCAGGCCGGAGCCGGTCAGATCAGCGGTGTAGCGGCTCAGGCCGCGGCCGCCCAGCACGCCGAACAGCAGCAGGTCGCGCGCGCCCACGGAAGCAGAACCGCTGAGCTGCAGGCCGCCGGCGATGCGCCGGTCGCGCTGGTCCTGGCCGTCATAGGCCAGACTGCGGGCCACCGCACCCATCTGCAGGTGGCCCCAATCGCGCTCCATGCGCGCGGTTACCGTGACATCCGGCAGCCGGTTCACCGCCGCCAGCGTCTCGCTGGCCCCGGCCAGTTCCGTCTCCGGGTCTTCGGCGGCGATCGTCAGCGTGCTTCCCTTGCCCAGCGCGAAACTGTGGTGGATGCCGGCCACCAGCAGGTAGCCAGCGCCTCCCGGGCCTGCGAAATCCAGCGTATCGGGCAGGCTGTCGGCATCCATGAAGCTGGAGTAGCCATAACCGGCATAGGTATTGCCAAGCTGCCCATAGGCGTGGCGCAGGCGGAACTGGTATCCATCGCTGCTGCCGAAGAAATCATTCTCCAGATAGAAGCGCAGGTTGCCATGCGTGGTCGGCCGGCGCGCCTCGAAGCTGAACCGCGTCTGCTTGGCGTGGATGTTGAAGTTGGAAACATCGCGATGGCTGTCCCCTACCGGCATCGATGAAGGGATGAACTGGTCCTCGTCCCCCGCCCGGCGCGAGTCGGCGATGGCATCGAGCTTGGCATAGCCGCCGATGCGGATGACCGTGTCGGTTCCGGGGATGGCGAAGAAGCCTTTCAGATCCGCGTCGGTGGGGCTGGCAGCGTTGTCTGGACGCGAGGCGGCCGTCGACGGGTCCGCCACTGATTCGCGCGCCGGCAGCACCGGTTGCGCCACGCCGGGCACGCGGGTGGGCTGCAATGTGGCGGCCGTCGTCGCCGGAGCTGGGGACACGGGCGTAGCCGTAGCAGCAGGCACGACGCCCGCATCATGCCGCTCGAGCTGGTCCAGGCGTTGCTGCATGCCTTCCAGGGCCTGTCGCATCGCCGCAATCTCACGGCGCAGCGCCTGCGCGTCGTCGTCGGCAACCGCCTGCGCCTGCAGCGGCGCAGCGGCCAGCGCGGCCAGGCAGGCAAGACTCAGTACTGCCATGCGCATTGCATCCCCCGTGCACGAACACTCGCCACGCGATGCCGGACCGCACGCGTGCGCCGTCCTGGCTTCGCTCCGCCGTTGCTGGAAATACGGATACTGCGATTAAGACAGACGGTCGCCGGCAGGTTCGCACCGCCGATGAGGCAGCGACCGGAGCAGTCTGGGTAGCAAGCGCAGAGTGAGAGTGTCGTGAATTGCGATGCAGGCATGCTCTGGGTAGAGCCCTGCGTGTGCAGCAGTGCAGAAGCGATATCGCTGTATTTCATGCGTCACAGGCTAGTGCGCACGTCGTTTTTGGCCTTGATTGGAATCAAGGCACGATGCTTGATCTCAGTCACGATTCAGACGTGACGGCGAACAAGCACTGCGCAGCCGTTCACGTCGTCGTGGCCATGCAAACGCAGCAGGCCCGCACGTTTCCGTACGGGCCTGTCGATGACACCCTGCATGCAGGATCGCTTTTCAGCGTGGACCCAGCACCGTCTGCAGATCGGCACCCTGTGGAAGACCGGAGCGACGCTGCACCTGGCCCTGCGCATCCTGGAACAGGATGCCCGGCGTACCCTGGAAGCCCATCTCGATCATCAGGACCTGGTTGGCATCCAGCTTCCCCGCGATCTCGCGGCTGATGTTCGGCAGCGGCTTGATGCCACCGCGGTCGAACTGGCGCTCGTTCTCCAGCAGCGCCGCGCTGGGGTCGCGTGCGGCCAGAATCGCGGCCGCCTTGGCCGGGCTGTCCTCGCGGATCACACCGACCATCACATGACGCAGCTGCACCTTGCCGGCATCCACCCATGGGCGTGCCGCCTCCCAGAACTTGTGGCAGTACGGGCAGTTGGCATCACTGAATGTGTAGACCACGCGCGGTGCGTCGGCCTTGCCATCCCGCACCCATGCACTGGCGTCCAGCTTGCTCCACATCTTGGCCGACATCGGCGCGGCCACCAGCTTTTCCACTGCATCAGCGGCGATATCGTTACCCTCGGCATCGAACAGACTGCCTACCACCACGTGCTTGCCGTCCGCGGTCACGTAAGCGGCGGCAGGCTGCTGGCCACCGACCACGCCGGCAAAGCCGCGCAGCCCACCCGGTGCGTCGAACTCGGCGACGACCTCGAAACCATGCTTCTCGATGCCTTTCAGGACCGCCGGGCGATCCCCCTTGGCAGCGGAGGCCGGCGCACCGGCTGCCGGCGCAGCTCCTGCCTTGCCCGGTGGCGTCTGCGCCTGGCTGCAGGCGGCCAAGGCCAGCAGGGCCGGCAGCAACAGCACCGCAGGAACGGTGCGCAGGGAAATCAACGACATGGGAACTCCATAGTGGGATGCCAGCGCAGGCTACCGCAGCCGGCGCAGTTTGTGTTCAAGCCCTGCCATGGTCAGTTCACCCAGATGCAGCTCCTGCAGGCGTCCGTCAGCATCGAAGAACAGGGTGGAAGGATACGCCTGCACCCCGAGCGCCGCAGATGCGGCAGCATCGTCATCCAGCAGCACATTGCGCAGCTGCAGGCGTTCGCCGGCAATGAAACCCTGGACCTCGTCCAGACTTTCTCCCTGATTGAGGAACACGAACCGCACATCGTCGTGTGCGTCCTGCGCGGCTGCCAGCACGGGCATTTCACGTCGGCACGGACCACACCACGTTGCCCATAGATTCACGACCACGGGTTTCCCGCGGAACTGCTGCAGATCGATGACACGGCCCTGCAGGTCCATCACCTCCAGCCTGGGCAGCGGCATATGCCGCGCCTGCCACCCGGACACGCCGTGAGTGGCTGCGCCCCACAGCAGCGTACCTGCCAGCGCTGCTGCCAGTACCGGCCGGCGCAGCGCGGGATGTCCACGCAGCCGCCACAATCCCCACGCCAACGCAGCCATCAGCACGACGACCAGGTGGTATCCGCCATCGGTGATCTGCAGAACGCTCCATGGCGAGTCGCGATACAGCGCCGCATTGACGGCGACGAAGCTGATGCGGCCACACAGCAGCCCCACCAGCAGCATATCCAGCACCATGCCGGCCGCCGAAGGCTGCGGTCCCTGCGCACGGCGACCGGGCCAGAGCCGGGCGATCGTCATCGCAATCAGTACACAGATCAGAATCAGAACGACCGGCATCGGCACCGGCCCAACGCTGGACATCATTCCACCCACTCAACGATCGACTGACCGCATGGTCGAAGCGTCGCGCCTGCGATGCAAGCGCGACGACCGACCGTCAATCGTCAAGCCGCGCTGCGCCCCATCTGAATGCCCGGCGTCGGCGCCGGCGCCAATCCGCGCAGGCTCCCTGCCACGGAGGGCAGCAGCGGGCGTTCGCGGCGCTTGTTGCTGACGTGACGTCGATAGTTCGCCGGCGTCATGCCGACGATGCGCAGGAACAGACGCCGGAACGCACTCTGATCGGCATAGCCGACCCCCCAGGCCACCTCATCGATACCCGCCCCCTGCTGCAGCAATGTCTGCGCCTTGGCCACCCGCAGTCGCTGGCAGTATTCGATCGGACGCAACCCGGTCGCTCTGAGGAAGCGGCGCTGCAGAGTGCGCGGCTCCAGCCCTGCCACTTCGCAGATCGAAGCAAGCGTGGCGCCGCGCGCCGCCGTGGTGTGCAGCCAGCGCTGGGCCTTCAGCACGTCGCGGTCCCCATGGGCGAAGTTGGCGCTGAAGCGCTCCAGATCCTGCTGGATCGGTTCCGGAACGGTGATCGCGAGCTGCGTGGCCACCGCGCTGGCCACGCCCTGACCGAACAGCCGGTGCAGCAGTCGCAGGCCGAGAAAGCGCCATGCCTGCACACCTGCGACGGTCAGCAGATCACCATCGTCCACCAGTGCGCGTTCGCTGGGTACCCAGCTGACAGCCTGCGCCACCAGTCCGGGATGGCGGCTGAGATCCGGACCCGACACGGTCCGGCCCGCCAGCAGGCCGGCCCGGGCCAATACGCTCACCCCATCCGCCGCGGCCGCCAGCAGACTGCCGCCGTCGTAGTGCGCACGGAGCCAGTCGAGCAGGATTTCATCGGTACGAAGAGAGGCCGTCGAACTGACCTGGCCCGGAACCGCGATCACCGCGGGAATGGCCGCGTCCAGCATGTCCGCGCCCGCGACGCGATGTACCCCGCTGCGGCTGGCCGGCACGATCCAGCGGGTCACCAGCACCCGCTTGAACGGGCGCCGCTGCTGCTGCGCCACGCGGTTGGCCACATGTGCCATTTCAGCCAGTACCGATGCTGCCGACGGGTCGCCACCGGGGTACTCGACCACCCCCACTTCAACGAACCCCTCGCTCCTGATTCCCTCCACGGTGCACCTCCTCGGTTCTGGCCAGCGAATGACCGGTTCAGGTGCAGGGTAGAAAGTGCTCCATCGGCGAGGCTATGAAGAAAGTTGCAAAGTGCACTGGATGCGTAACTCACACATCGCATTGACCCTGGACCAGACTCAAGGGTTCAGAATGGCGACCGGAAACCCGAGGAATTCCGCCATGAACATTGGTCAGCTGGCGCGCCGGGCCGGCGTCCCGATCGATACGGTCCGCTACTACGAGCGCCAGCAGCTGTTGCCCACCGCGGCACGTTCGGCCGGTGGCTACCGCATCTTCGGCGAGCAGGACCTGCGTCGCCTGCGTTTCATCCGCCGTGCGAAGGCGCTGGGTTTCAGCCTGGAGGAGATCGCTGAACTGCTCGCACTGAGCGACCAGCACCAGCACGACATGGGCAGCGTGCGTGACACCGCACGGACGCGCCTGCGCGACATCGAGCAGCGCATGAACGAACTGCAGCGCATGCATGCGGCACTGTCGCAACTGGTCGAGGCCTGCCCTGGCCACGGTGCGCTGGTGCACTGCCCGATCCTGGCGGCGCTGACCGAAGACGGCGAGTGACCAGGCACCCGGCGGAACGATGGCGCACCCGGCCGCGGACGTGAAGAAAAGTGCAACAAATGCTTGCCAACCCCAGGGGGCATCGCTATTATTTCGCTCCTCAGCGACGTGGGGCCATAGCTCAGCTGGGAGAGCGCCTGCATGGCATGCAGGAGGTCAGCGGTTCGATCCCGCTTGGCTCCACCAATCTTTCGGCATTAGGCCGTCGAAAGGTCGCTAAAGAACATTGATGAGAATTGCGTCCCCATCGTCTAGAGGCCTAGGACATCACCCTTTCACGGTGGCGACCGGGGTTCGAATCCCCGTGGGGACGCCAGTTTCAAAAGGACCCTGCTCCCGGCAGGCATCCTGGTTTCA
>NZ_JASGBV010000037.1:0-48301 GCF_030053245.1 Stenotrophomonas sp. RS-48 | reverse complement strand
ATCGTCTAGAGGCCTAGGACATCACCCTTTCACGGTGGCGACCGGGGTTCGAATCCCCGTGGGGACGCCACTCATCACGAACAACGAGGACCCGGCCGATAACCGGGTCTTTTTTGTTCACCGCCAACCGGCATTCAGGTTGTGGCGTCACGGTGGTCTCCCGGATCGTATGCGGGGCGCCGGAACGAAAAAAGCTCAAAAGGCTTCCACAAACGTGAACACGCAGGTATGATAGGCGGCTCGGTAACACGGGGCCATAGCTCAGCTGGGAGAGCGCCTGCATGGCATGCAGGAGGTCAGCGGTTCGATCCCGCTTGGCTCCACCACTTTCGACATCAGGCCGTCGAAGGTTCTACAACTTGAAGTTTTCGTGCGTCCCCATCGTCTAGAGGCCTAGGACATCACCCTTTCACGGTGGCGACCGGGGTTCGAATCCCCGTGGGGACGCCAATTTCTGAAAACCCTGGCTTCGGCCGGGGTTTTTCTTTTCAGAAGCGTCGATACATTCCGATCGAGGCTGGCGCCGTCGGCGCGAATCCGTACTGCGCATACAACCGATGTGCCTCGCCATCGGCGAGCAGGCTCACATAGGCCGAAGGCGGAAGGTTGGCCTGCATCCATTCGTCCAGACGCCGCATCACCTCCTTGCCCAGTCCCTGCCCCTGCAACGGCGGCAGCACGGCGATATCGCAGACCTGCAGGTGGCAGCCGCCATCGCCGACGATCCGGCCCATCGCCACCAGCTCACTGCCCTGATAGGCGCAGACACCGAACAGGGTATTGGGCAGCGCACGTGCAGCCGCTTCGGCGGTCTTGGCGCTGAGCCCGGCCAGCGCCCGGAGCTGGCAATAGGCCTCGACCGTGGGCACGCCTTCACGGAAATGGCAATGGGCAGGATCGTTCATGCGGAATCTCCCTGAGTGTCAGGCTATCCTGCCGCATCCGCGTCGCAGCCGCCGCGACTCACCCCGACAGATATCGCATGTGCTACTCCGCTTTGATCCGGGCCGACTACGCCAAGCTGGTGCGCGAGTTCGGTGCCGTGCTGTCGCTGGAGGAGTTCGCCGCGCTGTATGCGTACGACCCCGGCAAGAAGCAACCCAGGACGCCCAAGGCCATGGATGACGGCTTCGCTGGCGCGCGCACGGAGCTCGGCCGCGACATCGTGGCCCGGATCCAGCGGTGGCATGCACAGGAGCAGGCCACGCTGGAAGCCGAGCTGGCCCAGCAGCGCGAACGCCGCGACATCGCAATCGCAGCCCTGGCCACCCGTCCCACACTGAAGGCGCGCAACGAGCTGCGCATCGCCGGCAACCGCATCGATCGCGCGCAGACCCGGCTCGACGACCTGCATCGCGTGCAGCTGCTGCCCCGCGACAACCGCATTTTCCCCGGCACCTACGCGCCGGTGATGGTGAGCGAGAACGGGCAACGGGTGATCAAGCCGATGCGCTACCGGTGCCGTCTGCCGGATGCGCCCGCGCGCAACGACGTGCTCTATCCGGGCAGTTACAACGCCCGCCGTGACAGCCTGGAAGGCTACTGGCGCGGCGCTTTCGGGCAGCGTCATGGCGTGGTCGTCATCCAGGCCTTCTACGAGCATGTGTCCCGGCACGCGGTTGGCGGACGCGCACCGGCCCCTGATGGCAGGACGGGAGATGTGGTCCTTGAGTTCCGCCCCGACCCGCCCCGCGACCTGCTGGTAGCCTGCCTCTGGTCCGAGTGGGACGGCCCCGAAGGACGCCTCCTCTCATTTGCGACCATCACCGATACGCCGCCGGCCGATATCTCCGCCGCCGGCCATGATCGCGGCATCGTGCCGATCCGGCCCGAGCACCTCGATGCATGGCTCAATCCGGAACCTGGCGATCTCGCCAGCCAATACCGCATCCTCGACGATCGCGAGGAGATCCGTTACGTCTTCGAGGAGTCCGCCTGAGCACGCACTGCGGCCGGATCGTCCGGGCACCGCGCCTGGATCAGGCGCGGGCGCTGGAGTGCCCGACCGCGCGGGCCAGCGCCTGCGACAGCTCCGCCGACAGGTAGGGCTTGACCAGCAGCACACCCGACTGCATGGCCTGTGGCAGCTGCTCCGCCGACATGCCGGTCGCGAGCACGAAGGGCACGCCGCGGGCGGCCAGCGCCGCCGCGACCGGCTCACTGGTTTCCTGGTGGGCCAGGCGATAGTCCAGCAGCGCCACGTCCGGCGTGGTTTCTTCCAGCAGCCTCAGTGCTTCGCCGACGCTCGCAGCCAGCCCCACCACCTGTGCACCGGCCTGCACCAGTTGCATCTGCAGCAGGGCCGCGCTCATCTCGTCGTTCTCGACCACCAGTACCCGCAGGTCCTGCAACGCCGCCATCGATTCCCGCTCCTGTGCATATCACGCCGGCGCAGTATAGCGATCACGGGGGCAATGCCGGCAGATTCGGCCGCAATCGTCCCGCGCCGGGCAGCCTCTATGAAAGTGCGCTCGACCTCGGGTAAAATCACCCGCTGCCTGCCGGTGTGGCGGAATGGTATACGCAGCTGACTCAAAATCAGCCGGGGGCAACCCCATGAAGGTTCGAGTCCTTTCACCGGCACCATGCATCAAAGGCCAGGTCCACGACCTGGCCTTCTGCATTTCCGGCCCGTCACCTGCGTCGCCCCTCCCGCGCGGCGACCGCCCAGCGCCGCCGCCGTGCGCGCCGCAGCTGACAACGTTGCCAGCAGGCCAACGCTGCGGAATTCTTGCAAGGCGCATGCGCATCTGCCTATCGTGACTGGCCGTACCTGGGGGCGGGGGAATGCATGACGTTGCCGGCTGCACTGTTTTTTCTGGTCACGCATGCATTCGTCGTCGGCCTGGCAGGCCCTGGAGATCCGGTGGGTTCGTTCCTGATGTCAAGCGCCGCGCCGCTGCTGGCGGCCATGGCATGCGTGCGCCGCGCGCGTGACAGCCACGCCGCCTGCAAATGGAGGACCTTCGCTTTCGCCGTCAGCCTGTTTCCGGTCGCACTGCTCCCACTGCTGTTTCCAGGCATCACCGATGCCTGGCCGGCGCAGGTCGCACTGACATCGTTGATCCTCTACGTGTTCTATCGCATCCCGCTGACCTACGTGGCCGCCAGCGCCGACAGCCGGAACCGCCATGTCCGCAGCGTCGACCTGTCGATCATCGGTCTGCTCTGGCTGCTGTACTACACGCACGCGCAATCGACTGCGCAGCTGGATACCGCGCTGTGGACGCATGGCCTGAACCCCATCAGCACCACGCAGAACAGCCTGCTGTTCGGCTTCGCGCTGATCCGCTACCTGGCCGAGGACAACGCAGATCGCCGCGACTTCTTCCGCACCCTCACCCTGTTCCTGCTCGGCTACTTCCTGATCGAGCAGTACGTCAGCCGGTATCGGCCGCAGACCCCGGACGGCGGATGGGCAGATCTGCTCATCAGCGGCCTGTTCCTGCTGCTGGCGGTGATCGCCGGCAGTCCGCGGCGCAGGACCGCGCCGCCTGTCCCGCGCAACCTGCGGCGTTTCGTCGAGGCCAGCGTGCCGTTGATGCTGCCGCTTCTGCTGATGCTGGTCGCATTGCTGATGGCGCGCACGAACCAGACGATGGCAACGGTGGGCTTCATCGGCGCCATGCTGGGCTATGCACTGCGCAGCGTGCTGAGCCAGGTGGACATCCAACGCCAGCGCGACGAGCTGGCAGCGCTGGCCCGGCGTGATCCGCTGACCGGGCTGGGCAACCGCCGCAGTTTCGATGAATCGCTGCCCGGTGCCCAACGGCGCGCGCGGCGCCAGGGCCTGGGCCTGGCGGTGCTGATGATCGACATCGACCACTTCAAGCGCCTCAACGATACCTACGGGCACCCGGAGGGCGATCGCCGCCTGCAGGCGGTGGCCGCGATCATCGATGGCTGCCTGCAGCGCGGTGACGACCTGCTCGCCCGCTACGGCGGCGAGGAATTCATCGCTGCGCTGCCTTCCTCCGACGTGGCCCATGCGATGGCCATGGGCGAGCGCATCCGCGTGGCGGTCGAAGACGCCGCGCTGCCGTCCGGCCCGTCCAGCGTAACCGTCAGCATCGGCGTGGCATGGTTGGCTGCCGATGCTCGGCAGGAACCGGACAGCGTGGTCGAACGTGCGGACCAGGCCCTGTACCGGGCCAAGCGCGCGGGCCGCAACTGCGTCCGCGGCGAGGCTTTGCCGGAACGTACAGCGGCCCCTGCCCTGCGCGCCTAGACCACGCGCAGGGTCGGCACGCCATGCTGCAGGGCAGCGCCGCCCGCCGCCCCCTGCACACGAAATCCGGCGACGGTCTGCAGCAGGTGGGCCGACTGTTCTTCCATGCTGCGCGCCGCGGCAGACGCTTCCTCGACCAGCGCCGCGTTCTGCTGGGTTCCCTGGTCGATCAGGTCCACCGCGTGGTTCATCTGCTGGATGTCATCGCTCTGCTGCTGCGACGCGCTGCTGATCTCGGTGACCAGGTCACTGACCCTGCGCACGTTGAGCACGATCTCGTCCATCGTGCGGCCAGCACTTTCCACCTGCGCCGTGCCCGCACCGACATTGGCCACCGATGCGTCGATCAGCTGCTTGATCTCCTTGGCGGCGCTGGCCGAGCGCTGCGAAAGTTCGCGGATCTCGGTGGCGACGACCGCGAACCCACGGCCGTGCTCGCCGGCACGGGCCGCCTCCACGGCAGCGTTCAGCGCCAGGATGTTGGTCTGGAATGCGATGCCGTCAATCACCCCGATGATGTCGACGATGCGACGCGAGGAGGCGTTGATCAAGGCCATCGTCGCCACCACCTCGTGCACCACGCTGCCGCCACGCGCAGCCACCTCCGCTGCGCCGCCGGCCAGCTGGCTTGCCTGGCGCGCATTGGCCGCCGTGCGCTGCACCGTATCGGCCAGGCCCTTCATGGACACGGCGGTTTCTTCCAGCGAGGCCGCCTGCTGTTCGGTGCGCTGCGACAGGTCGCTGTTGCCCTGCGCGATTTCGGTCGCGCCGACCGCGATGGTATCGGCAGCGAACTTGATCTGGCCGATGATGCCCGCCATGGCTTCGACCAGCGCGTTGACGCCATCGCACAGCTCGGCGATGGGGCCACTCTTGTCGGCAATGGCGACGGTTCGGGTCAGGTCGCCCTGCTTGGCCGCCGCCACGACCTCCCGGGTCTGCGCCACCGCACGCTGCATGGCCTGGTTCTCATGCACCTGCGCGGTGATGTCGGTCGCGTATTTGACGACCTTGAAGGGCCTGCCGTTGCCATCCAGGATGGGGTTGTAGGAGGCCTGGATCCAGATCTCGCGGCCGCCCTTGCCGAGCCGCCGGTACTGCCCGGCGTCGTACTCGCCGCGCCCGAGCTTTTCCCAGAACCGGCAGTACTCGAGGCTGCCGCGAAGCTCGGGCTCCACGAACAGCGCATGGTGTTGGCCGCGCACTTCTTCCAGGCTGTAGCCGGTGGCGGCGAGGAAGTTGGCGTTCGCCGAGAGAATGTGCCCGTCCAGGCTGAACTCGATCACCGCCTGCGACTTGTCGATGGCGGCAAGCTGCCCCGCCGAGTCGGCGGCCTGCAGCTTCTGCGCGGTGATGTCGGTCGCGAACTTGACGACCTTGAAGGGCCGGCCCTGCGGGTCCAGCACCGGGTTGTAGGAGGCCTGGATCCAGATTTCGCGCCCGCCCTTGCCCAGCCGTCGGTACTGTCCGGCGTCGAACTCGCCACGTCCCAGCCGGGCCCAGAAGTCCCGATACTCGGCGCTGGACGCCTGATCGGGATCGACGAACAGCGAATGATGCCTGCCCTGGATTTCGTCCAGACGATAACCCACCGCCTGCAGGAAGTTGTCGTTGGCCTGCAGGATGGTGCCATCCAGATCGAATTCGATCACCACCTGCACGCGATGCAGTGCGGCCACCTGGGCGGCCAGCTCGGCATGACCGCGATCGCTGTCGACCCTGCCGGGCCGAGGCTGTCCCGCCAGCGCCCCCAGCAGGGAACGCCACGGCGACCAACGGGTGTGCAGCTCGGCTGGCGCCTGTGCGCCTGCCGTAAGGCCTGGAATGAGCATTGTCTGATCCTCGGTGTCCGGTAAGCGGTTGCGATCCGCCAGGCGGGATGCCCGACGGCGACATCAATTGCTTGGACTACAGGTGCCGGCAGGCACCTCTCGAGCAACGGGCAAGAACATCTGGGGGCGGGTGCGATCGACATCCGGGAGCGGCGGAACACACTGCGCGGGCCGCCCGACGGGGCAGCCTGGGGTCCTGCAGCGGGTGACGGGAGCGGGATCCAGTGAGGTTATCGGCACCTCCGTTCCGGGCTTTAGGCCCCTCCGCAGCGGGCCCTGTCCAGCCCCCTCCCCCTGCAGCGCCTGACGGGCCCCTAGATGCAGCCTGCAACGAAAAGGTTGCCATGACCATCGGGGCTGTCGGCAAGGGGGTGGACAGGCAAGGATGCGCCCACCACGGACCGTCCATCGACACGGAGATCGCATGTTTTCACGCCTGGCTGCTCTTTTCGCCCTCGGCCTGTGCAGCAGCGGCGCGCTGGCCGCCGATGCAGGCTATCGGCCGAGTTTCAACCCCGCACAGCTCAAGGGCCCGCCCGCCGGCCGCGTCAACGAAGTGCTGGTGCTGGGCTCACCGCACCTGTCCGGCCTGCCCCCGACCTTCCAGCCGGCAATGCTGGAGCCGCTGCTGCAGCGCCTGCAGGCATGGCGGCCGACGGCGATCGCGGTGGAGAACCTGTCCGGACTGCAATGCGATTTCATGCGCCGCAATCCCGCCCGCTATGCCGAGAGCGTGGGAAGTTACTGCGTCGATCCTGCACCTGCCCAGGCCGCCACCGGTCTGGATGTTCCAGCGGCCAATGCCGAAGTCGATCGCGTGCTGGCGGCATGGCCCGCCACACCGACGCACGCACAGCGTCGCCGGCTGGCCGCACTGTTCCTGGCCGCAGGTGAGAACGGCTCCGCGCTGGTGCAGTGGCTGCGCCTGCCGCCGCAGGAGCGTCGCGCCGCAGACAGCCTGTCACCGCAACTGGTGCAGTTCCTCGACAAACGCGCCTCGCGACGCAACGAAGTCAGCCTGATCGCGGCCGAGCTTGCCGCACGCCTGGGCCTGGAACGCCTGTGGGCAGTCGATGACCACACCGCTGATTCGCCCACCCCTGCGGCACTGGAGAAGGCGGCTGGCGAAGCCATCATGAACGCCTGGAACAATCCCGCCACCCAGGCACGACGGGCCGCCGATACGGCCCTGTACGCCGAACTCGGCAGCACGGACGGCCTGCTGGCGCTCTATCGGAACTACAACGCGCCCGACACCGTCGCCCGGGTCTACGACAGCGATTTCGGCGCAGCCCTGGTCGAACCATCGCCAGAAGGCTTCGGCCGCCGCTATGTCGGCTACTGGGAAACCCGCAACCTGCGCATGGTCGCCAACATGCGCGAGGTGCTGGGCCAGCACCCGGGCACCCGCATGCTGACCCTCGTCGGCGCCTCGCACAAGGGCTACTACGAGGCCTACCTCAACCAGATGCACGACGTGCGGCTGGTTGATGCCAACAGCGTGCTGGACTGAGCGCCAGGGCTAGCAGCGTGCCGGCGCATCCCCGCGCCGCGACCGCCACAGCAGCACGCAGGCGGCCACGATGGCACCCAGGGTCAGCATCAGCAGCACCACCACGCCGCCCTGCAGAGTGGGCAGCAGCGCCTGCGCCCGGGCATCGCCGTGCAGTTGCTCCAAACGCAGGCAGGCGGCTACCGCCAGCCACCAGCCGACCATTGCCGGCGCGAAGGCACGCAGGGCATCCGGGGTCCAGAAAGGCATGTCGTTCTCCAACGGGGATGGGTGTGCGCGAAGTATTCGCGGCCGCCCTCTCACAGACTGAGATCAGCCGCCACCGGCGTCGCTGTCCACGCCCTCGGCCGGCCATTCGCCGGCTTCCCCCTGCACCTGCACGTTGTTGCGTCCCATTGCCTTGGCCCTGTAGCACTGCGCATCGGCCGCAGCCACGGCCTGGTCCACCCCCATGCCGCCCAGCAGCGGTGCGATACCGATGCTGGCGCCCACCCGCAGGCGGTGCTTGTCCCAGGGAATGGAGAGGCTGGCCAGGGTCTGCAGCAGTTCGCCGCCGATCCGCGCCGCGCGGCGCGGCGTGCAGCCGGACAGGATCACCGCGAACTCGTCCCCGCCCAGCCGGGCCACCACGTCCGAATCGCGCACGCCGTGGCGCAGCACGCTGGCCACCGCCCACAGCACCGCATCGCCGGCCAGGTGGCCCCAGGTATCGTTGACCGGCTTGAAGCGGTCCAGGTCGATGTACATCAGCGATGCCGCCTGGCCTGTCCGCTCGACCCGGGTGATGGCCTGCTGCAGATGGACTTCGAAGCCCCGCCGGTTGCTCAGTTCGGTCAGCGGATCGATCTCCGCCAGCTGGCGCGCTTCGCGCTGCCGTGCGCGCTGCTGGGTATCGTCGCGCAGCACCCACACCGCACCGCGCACATGGCCTTCATCGTCGCGCAGCCAGGCGCGGGTCAGGTCCACCGGCACCGTCGCGGTGCCCAGCCGCAGCAGCAGGTCGGCATGCAGGTCGACCGCGTTGCTTTCCGGGTCCAGCAGTACGGCCACGTCCAGCATCGAGCCGGGGGCGTACTCGGTGGTCAGTTGCAGCACGTCCTGCACCCTGTAGCCGGCCAGCGCCTGTGCGCCGTCGCCGGCCAGCATGCGCACGGCAGCGGCATTGGCATATTCGATGCGGCCCTCCAGGCTGACGCTCAGCACCAGGTCGGCGACGGCGTCGAGGGTGATGCGGCTGCGCTGCTCGCTTTCAAACAGGCGCTGTTCACTGCTGCGTTGTGCGCTGATGTCCTGGATCTGCGAGACGAAATGCACCGGCTCGCCGCGTTCGTTGCGCACCAGCGATACCGACAGCCGCGTCCAGATCACCCTGCCGTTGCGATCGAGAAAGCGCTTCTCCAGGTGGTAATGGCTGCACCGGCCTGCCAGCAGGTCCTGCACCAGGGCCAGATCGGCCTGCAGATCGTCCGGATGGGTCAGCCGCTGGAAATCCACCTGCAGCAGCTCCTCGCGCGCATAGCCCAGGATGCGGCACAGCGCGTCATTGACATCCAGCCAGCGCCCTTCCAGCGAAACCAGCGCCATGCCGAGCGCAGCCGAGGTGAAGGCGCCTGCGAACTTCTCCGCCGCCATGCGTGCCTCCGCACGTGCCTGCAGGATCTCGGTGATATCGATGGCCATGCCGACATAGCCGATGCGCGTGCCATCGGCGCCGTCCATGCGGCTGATCGAAAGCCGCACCTGGCGTTGCCGGCCATCCTTGCGCAGCAGCGTCCATCGCCGCGAATAGGTCTGCCCTTCGGCATGCGCACTGAGGGCCTCGAACACATCCGGCAGGTGACCCTGCGGGTCGGCCAGCGGTTGCAGCCAGGCCTTCAGCTCATCCGGCTCATGGAAGGCATCCAGCCGCCGCAGGCCGACCACCTCGGCGGCGCTGTAACCCAGCAGGCGCTGCGCCCCCGTGTTGAACAGGGTGATGGTGCCATCGGTATCGGTCGCGATCACCGCGACGTCGTCGGAGGCGTCCACCACCGACTGCAGGCGCTGGCGGCTCTCGGCCGCGTCCTGTCGTGCCTGCTGCAGCTCGGTGACGTCGGCGTGGGCACCCGCCATCCACAGCGGCCGCCCCTGACCGTCCCATTCGAACACGCGACCGCGGTCATGGACCCAGATCCACTGGCCGTTCTTGTGGCGCATGCGCACCAGGCAGGCGTAGTTGTCGCTGCGCCCGTCGAAATGCTCCTGCAGCGCGGTGTCCGACAGCGCGATGTCGTCCGGATGCACCAGTGCAGCGAAGGTCTTCTGGCAGATCGGCTCCAGCTCTTCCAGCCGGTAGCCGACGATTTCGGCCCAGCGCGCGTTGACCCGCATTTCGCCGGTCTGCACGTTCCACTCCCAGGTGCCGGCAGCGGTGCCTTCGATGATCATCGCAAGCCGCCGACGCTCTTCGGCCAGCGCATGCAGACGGCGTTCGAGCAGATCGTTGCTGTTGTTGCCCTGACCCGCCATCAAGCCCTTCTCCGTCCCGCGCAGGCGTGCACGGGCCGCAGCAATCCGCTGCAGCTGTCACGGAATCGGACGGGGCGTGCTGGCGTCATGGTCCTCCCCAGCGACAGCGGGTCGGCCACACGCCTCCCCAGATGCGCAAGTGTGCGCAATCACGGGGAAAATCGACAAGTCCCCCGCCCCGGTTCAACCGTGACGGGGGACACGCTCCTCAACTGCGCTTGGCGCGGGCGAAGGCTTCAGCCAGTGCGTTGTTGGCCGGGGCTGCCGATGGGGCGGGCCGACCGCCGTTGCCCTGGCCCCGCCCCGGGCTCCGGCCCGGCCCGACTGCGTCACGCCGCGGCCCTTGTCCCTGACCACGCTCGTCACGGCTGCCGGGGCGGCTGGTGGCCTGGCCGGGGGTATCGTCCAGGCGCCGGGTCAGCGCGATGCGCTTGCGCGGCACATCCACCTCAAGCACCTTCACCTTGACGATATCGCCAGCCTTGACCACGTCGCGCGGGTCCTTCACGAAGGTGTCGGAGAGCGCCGAAATGTGGATCAGGCCGTCCTGGTGCACGCCGATATCGACAAAGGCACCAAACGCGGCGACGTTGCTGACCACGCCTTCCAGCACCATGCCCTCGCGCAGGTCCTTGATGTCTTCCACGCCCTCGGCGAAACGTGCGGCCTTGAACTCCGGGCGCGGGTCACGGCCGGGCTTTTCCAGCTCCCTGAGGATGTCGCGCACCGTCGGCACGCCGAAGGTCGCATCGGTGAACTGCTCGGCCTTCAGCCCACGCAGGAAGCTGCCATCGCCGATCAACGCCTTGATCGGGCGCTGGGTACTGGCGACGATGCGCTCGACCACCGGATAGGCTTCCGGATGCACGGCCGACGCGTCCAGCGGCTCGTCGCCGTCGGCAATGCGCAGGAAGCCGGCGCACTGCTCGAAGGTCTTCTCACCCAGCCGGGCGACTTTCAGCAGGTCCTTGCGGCGCTTGAACGGACCATTGTCATCGCGATGGCGCACGATGTTCTCGGCCACCGTCGCCGACAGGCCGGACACGCGCGACAACAGCGCGGCCGAGGCGGTGTTCACGTACACCCCGACCGCGTTCACGCAGTCCTCCACGCGTGCGTCCAGTGCGCGCGCCAGGCGGTACTGATCGACGTCATGCTGATACTGGCCCACGCCGATGGCCTTCGGTTCGATCTTGACCAGCTCGGCCAACGGATCCTGCAGGCGGCGCGCGATCGACACCGCGCCGCGCAGCGACACGTCCAGGTCCGGGAACTCCCTGGCTGCGAGCTCGGAAGCCGAGTACACCGAAGCACCGGCCTCACTGACCACCACCTTCTGCAGCTTCGGGTTGCCGACCGCCTTGATCGCTTCGCCGGCCAGCTTGTCGGTCTCGCGGCTGGCGGTGCCGTTGCCGATCGCGATCAGTTCCACGTTGTGCCGGGTACACAGCTGCCTGATCGTCTGCAGCGACTGCTCCCACTGGCGCCGGGGCTCGTGCGGATAGATCGTCTCGGTGGCGACCAGCTTGCCGGTGGCATCGACCACTGCGATCTTGCAGCCGGTGCGGATGCCTGGATCCAGCCCAAGCACGGTCTTCGGGCCCGCCGGCGCAGCCAGCAGCAGATCCTTCAGGTTGTCACCGAACACGGTGATCGCGTCCGCTTCGGCCTTTTCGCGGGCCTGGTTGAACAGATCCAGCAGCAGGTGCATGTGCAGCTTGGCACGCCAGGTCAGGCGGCAGGCATCGAGCAGCCAGCGGTCGGCGGCACGGCCCTGGTCGGCGATGCCGGCCTTGCGGGCCACGCGCCCCTCTGCGTACTGATGGCCTGCCTCGGCATCGCTGCCCGGGTCCAGCTCCAGGTACAGGATCTCCTCGCGACGCGCGCGGAACAGCGCCAGCAGGCGATGCGAGGGAATTTTCGCCAAGGCTTCGGCGTGCTCGAAATAGTCGCGGTACTTGGCGCCCTCGGTCTCCTTGCCCTCGGCCACGCGGGCGCGGATCACGCCGTGTTCGCCCAGCCAGGTGCGCAGTTCGCCCACCAGCGCGGCATCTTCCCCCCAGCGCTCCATCAGGATCGCCCGCGCGCCCTCCAGCGCCGCCTTGCTATCGGCCACGCCCTTGTCAGCATCGACAAAGCTGGCCGCGAAGGCCTGAGGGTCCTGCGTCGGATCGGCGAGCAGTCCATCGGCCAGCGGCTCCAGGCCGGCCTCGCGGGCAATCTGCGCACGGGTACGGCGCTTGGGCTTGTACGGCAGGTACAGGTCTTCCAGTCGGCTCTTGGTATCGGCGGCGAGGATGTCGTTGCGCAGTTCGTCGCTGAGCTTGCCCTGCTCGTCGATGCTGGCCAGCACCGCCGCACGGCGGTCTTCCAGTTCGCGCAGGTAGGTGAGGCGCACTTCGAGATTGCGCAGTTGGGTGTCGTCCAGGCCACCGGTCACTTCCTTGCGGTAGCGGGCGATGAACGGAACGCTGGCACCTTCGTCAAGCAGGCCGACCGCGGCGCGCACCTGGCTGGGCTGGGCACCGATTTCCTCGGCGATGGTCTGGGCGATCTGCTGGGCGAGCGCGCTCTGGGCGTTCTTGGCGTCGTGCATTGCTTCAGGTCTGTGCCGCGTTACGGGAAGACCCCATTCTGGCAATCCGCGACGGAGCCGGACAAGACATTGACAGCAGACGAGGTTCAGCGGCGTGGCCGGTCTGGACGCCGGCATCCTGGCAGGGGGGCTCGGACTGGCCCGGGGCTGGGATGCCGGCGCGGGCGCGCGATGGTGGGCGCGCCCTGCCGCGTGTTGCGAGGGTCAGCGGTAGTGGCGGGCGGCGCGCTGCATGACGATCTCGTCACGCATGCCTTCCAATGCCATCAGCCTGACCTTGCCGACACCCTGCAGTTCCATGAACCGCTCGGTGTAGAACTCCGGCCCCAGCGCGGTGTCGGCGCGCGATTTGCTGAAGCCATAGGGCACCACGCCCTTCTCGCCATCCTTGCTACCACCGACATAGAGAACGATTGCCATGTGATGTATTCCTCCAAATTGCTACTGCGTACTGCACTCGATGAGCGATGCTGCGAGCCCATCGGAGAGGAGCTTACCGCGTCGTACCTGACTGGAACGTCACGCAGGCTAATGACGATCGGTTGCATGCAGATGACGGCGGGATCGCAGCAGAATGCTTACGCATCCTTAACTTCCAGCTAACGAATTTCCAAGGGAATTCCCGCCAACGGCGCCGCCCCTCGCGGGCGGTTGGGTGGCTTGCGGAAAGCCGGTTCACTGCGGGCTGGCCGGGTGGGTGGAACTGGCGGGGACGCCGTGAACCCGTCCCTGGGGGCTTAGCCGCGCCATCCATGGCGCGGATACCCCGCCAGCCCCACCCACCCGGCCGCTGACAGTTTGCTGCTGCGTCTACCACCTGCGGAAAAGAAAAAAGAAGAGCAAAAGCAAAAGCAGCCTGGCCGGCTGCATTTTGTAGAGCCGAGCCCACGCTCGGCTGCTTTCAGGTCAGTCCACGAAGCCGAGCGCAGGCTCGGCTCTACAAGGGCGGTCGGGTTGGGGTCGCGGGGGTATCCGCGCCATGGATGGCGCGGCTAAGCCCCCAGGGACGGGTTCACGGCGTCCCCGCCAGTCCCACCCACCCGGCCAGCCCACAGTAGACCGACTTTCCGCAACCCACTTCACCGCCCACGAGGGGCTGTGCCGTTGGCTGCAGACCACGGCCACCAGCCGTGCCCGAACCGAGCGTAATGATCCGCCGCCCGCTCGAACGGGTTGCGCGCACTCACCCCGCCGCACAGCAGGTACACCGGCAGGTACAGCGGCCCCAGCACCAGGTACTGGTAGACGTGCGCGCGCTCATGGTCGTCCAGCCGGATCAGCGGCTCCGCCCCCCACCCCGCCTGATGCGCATAGGTCCGGCACGGCATGGCCAGATCATGGCCGGTATGCAGGATCACGTTGCCCAGCGTGATCGCGCCGCCGGGCCCCCACGGCCAGCGATCGAACACCAGCGCGCACTCACGGCCGCTCCAGCGCACCGTCGCACCGCCCAGCAGCCCGGCCAGGCCTCCGACCAGGCCGATCAGCGAATTGGGGACGGTCCAGGCTGCACCCAGCACCTGCAAGGCACGCAGCCAGATCGGCCGGACCATGGCAGGACGGTTCAATCGGCCTCGTTGGGAATCAGCAGCCACAGGATCAGATAGACCAGGATGCCGGGGAATGCCGCCGATGCCAGCGACACCAGTACGAAGACCACCCGCAGCAGCGTGGAATTCCAGCCGAAGCGATGCGCGATGCCGCCCATCACCCCGGCGATCATCCGGTCGTTCAGCGAGCGCGACAACGTGCGGGGCGCGGTACTCATGGCGGATCCTCCTGGGAGTGCATAAAGCAGTCGAACAGGACTCGACTCTACACCGCCCCCCTGTCTACGGCGTGCGTTGGCGCAGCGCCTGCAGCCGGGCGCTGAACCATGCGGCCGACGCCTGCTCCGGTTGCCCGGGGCACTGGATGCGGTAGGCCTTGCCGCTCATGCTGCTCTGGGTGGCCGCGCGTTCGATGAACTGCTCGGCGCTGTCCACCAGGTCCTTCTTCAGCAGGTAGTCGTACTTGCGCTGCAGGTGCGCGCGCGCACTGCTGCCGTCGTACCAGCGGCCGTTGCGCTGGAAACGGCACTGGGAGCCGTCCAGGCTGGAGATCAGCTGCGCGATTTCGCCGCGCGCTACGGGGCCCGGGGCCGCAGGGGCCCATGCAGGGGTCAGCAGCAGCGCTGCAACCAGCAGTGATTTGTGCGACAGCATCCTTGGCTCCAGCCCGTCCAGAGCGCCTGAGACTAGCCCTTCCCGTCCCGGGCCTTCAACCAGCCATCAATCGTAGCTGGCACTTCGCGCTGCGCCCGTCCGGACACGTAGATTCCAATATGCCCCCCGCGGAAACTGGACTCGGTGTAGTCCTCCGTGCCCAGGCGCCCCCGCATCGCGCGCGATGCATCCGGCGGCACCAGATGGTCCTGCTCGGCGTAGATGTTCAGCACCGGCAGGGTCACCTGCGACAGATCCACAGCTTCCTCGCCGATCCGCACCGTACCGTTCACCAGCGCGTTGTCCTGGTAGAACTGCTTGATGAAGTCGCGGAACGCCTCGCCCGCCAGATCCGGCGAATCGAAGATCCATTTCTCCATGCGCAGGAAATCCTCCAGCGCGGCCTTGTCATCGAGGATGTCCAGCAGGCCCACGTACTTCTGCACGTTCAGGCGGAACGGCTTGAGCATCAGGTAACTGGCATTCATCAGGTCGGCCGGGATGTTGCCCAGCGTGTCCACCAGCAGGTCCACGTCCACCTGCCGCGCCCAGTGCGAGAGCATGTTGTCGGCGGTGTGGAAATCAACGGGCGTCACCATGGTGATCAGCTTGCCCAGCTTCTGCCGGCGCAGCGCCGCATAGCACAGCGCGAACACACCGCCCTGGCAGATGCCGAGCAGGTCCACCGGGCCGCCGCTGCGCGCGCGCAGGGCGTCCACCGCGCCCTCGATGTAGCGCAGCAGGTAGTCCTCCAGCGTCTGGAACCGTTCGGATCGATCCGGGTAGCCCCAGTCCAGCACGTACACGTCCTGCCCCAGTGCCAGCAGCTTCTGCACCAGCGAGCGATCGGCCTGCAGGTCAACCATGTAGGGGCGGTTGACCAGTGCGTAGACGATCAGCAGCGGCGTCCGCCGGGTCGGTGCCTGTTCGCCGACGAAGCGATAGAGCACCACCTTGCCATCACGCCAGACTTCCTCGCGGGCGGTCACCCCGTAATCGACATCTTCCACCTGCGGCAGCAGCTTCAGCCCTTCCATCAGCTTGCGCTGCATGGCCAGGGTCTCCTGCATCAGGTCATCGGCATTGAAGCCCAGAGGTCCCTTCATCGGTCATGTTTTCCGCGAGGAAGTACGGGATGTCGCCTTCCTGGCTGGCGCACGCTTTGCAGCAGGCTTCTTGACTGCAGCCTTCTTGACTGCCGCCTTCGGCGTTGGCGCCGCCTTCTTCGCGGCCGCCCTGCGAGTGCCAGGCTTCACCCTGGCCGGGGCCGGCTGTGCGGCCGGATCCACCGTCGCCGTACCCGCCAGCACCGTCACCTGCGCCTGCAGGCGACGCAGGCTGCGCTCCAGCTCGGCAATGCGACGGTGCGCGGCATCCATTTCGGAACGGGTCGGCAGGCCGATCCGCTCGCTTACCTGCTCCACTTCGCGCTGCAGCCCAGCGCGCAGGCGCATCTGTGCGTTGCCGAGGTCGGCATAGACCTGCTGGAACGGCTCGGACAGGGCCACCTTGGCGTAAGCCTCTTCGGCCGCCTCGATCCACAGGTCGAACATCGCCCGCGCGCTGGTCAACTGGCTGCCGGGCTGCTCATGCTGGGCCAGCCGCTGCTCGAACAGGTCGAAGGCCTCGTCCAGCGCCTGCCGGATCTGTTCGACATAGGCGCGCGACTGCTGCTGGTAATCCTCCTGCGCGCGCAGCAGGGCCTGCCAGCGCGCCTGGTGTTCACGGCCGGGACCGAATGCGGGGCTCTGCAGCCACGGGCCCGCCTGCAGCTGCCATTGCTGCAGCCAGCTGGCGAACTCCGGCAACGAACCGCCGGCCTGGGTGCTGCCGCGCGCGCCCTGCAGCATCCATTGCAGCAGGCCATCCCCCTGGCCCTGCACTGCCTCACGCCAGGCCTGTGCCACTTCTGCGCTGCTGGCGTCGCGTCCGGCGAAGCGGCTGGCGACCTCCTGCATCGTGCCGTACCAGCTGCCCGCCTGCTCGCGGAACCGGCGCACCGCGTCCTCCGGCGCTCCCGGCCCCTGCTCGGGCAGCATCTGGCTCCAGCCGTCAAACAGGCGCTGCCAGCTGCCCGCATCGCCGCTACCTGGCGCACCAGCGGCGGAGGCGTGGCGCAGGGCATCGCCCCAAGCCCCGAAATACTGCCGGGCCAGAGCCTCGAAATCGCTGCTGCCGGCGTCATGGGCCGAACTGGTCATCGCAGGCCTCCGCAGGATGCCGTCATGGCTTGGGAATACGCAGGGTCTTGCTGATCATCAGCGACCCGGACAGAGCGAACAGCAGCACCATCGGATGCAACTGCCACGGACCCAGCTGCCATTGGCCAAGCCAGATGTCCGGGCCGATCGCGTCGGTACCCGCCGCGATCGCCAGCACGATCACCAGCACCAGGCTGGTCGGGATCGGGGTGCCCTCGAAGAACTTCACCTTGCCCTCGTCGCCGGCCAGCGCCTCGGCAGTCACGTTGTAGCGGGCCAGACGGCTGACGCCACAGCAGACGAAGTAGCTCAGCACCAGCCAGTCCCACCCGCCCTGCATGCCACAGGCATAGGCCAGCGCGGCCGGGGCCACGCCGAAGGAGATCACGTCGGACAGCGAATCCAGCTCGCGGCCCAGCGTCGAACTGGATTTGCGCCAGCGCGCGATGCGGCCGTCCAGCGCGTCGAAGATGAAGGCCAGCGGGATCAACGCCATGCCGAACAGCAGGTAGCCACGCTCGCCATCCTGCAGGAAGCGCATGGCGGCGAACACCGCGCCGGTGCCGCAGAAGGCGTTGGCCAGGGTGAACCAGTCCGCCAGCTGGAACTCGCGCAGCATCGAGAAGTGACGTTTCATGAAGTCTCACGGGGCATCAAGGGCCACAGGGTACCGCGAGCGCAGCCGCTGGCGACAGCACGGCCCGCGTTCCCCCTTCACCGGTCGCTCACGCATCGTCACCAGCGGTGAATTTTTCGCCACCCATCTTGACAGCCTAGGGGGGTGGCGCCTGTCGAGGCTTATCCACAAAGTTGCCCACGCGTAATCCACACCCCCTGTGGACAACCCGTTCTCACCGACTGCGACGGTGGACATTTGCTCATCACTTCTGGCGGGGTTTCCGCCCTTCCCAAGCCGGCTCTCTGGCGCTATGGTCAGCGGCGGACCCGCCGTCGCCACGTCCTGATCCCCTCACCGGACGATGCCGATGCTGGACGCAGCCACCCTGGCCGCTCAACTGCGGATGCCCCATGGCGACCACGCCCTGGACGTGGCCGACGCGATGAACCGCAGCAATGGCGAGCTCAACCAGGCCGCCATCCGCCTGCTCGCGACCGCTGCAGGCGAGAGCGTGCTGGAAATCGGCCCGGGCAATGGCGCGTTCGCGCCCCTGCTGCTGCAAGCGGCCAACAGCCGCTACCTCGGTATCGAACTGTCCACCGCCATGGTTGCGGCCGGCAACCAGCGACTGGCCTCGACCGGCCTGGGTGACCGCGCGGAACTGCGCCATGGCGACGCCCACGCCCTGCCCGTCACCGATGCCTGCGTGGACGCGGCGCTGAGCGTAAACACCCTCTACTTCTGGCCGAACCTGGCGCCGGTGCTGGACGAACTGGCGCGGGTGCTGCGCCCTGGCGGCCGCCTGTGCCTGGCGTTCGGCGATGCCACCTTCATGCGCGGCCTGCCGTTTGCCTCGACCTTCCACCTGCACGAACTGGAGGCGGTGGAACGCGCGCTGCGGATCTCGGGCTTCCGTGTTTCGGCCTGGCGGGCACACCGTGAAACCGCGGAAGGCAACGATGGCCAGCAGCGCGAGAAGCACTTCCATCTGCTGCTGGCGCACCGGCAGTGATCGTTTTCCGTCGGGGATGGCCCGGCGAGCGCAGCGGCCAGGCGCCCAGGCGCTCAGCCGGCAATCCGGGGCCGCCAACCGGCGAAGCAGAACAGCTGCAGCACCAGCATCATCACCAGTCCCAGCGGCCAGGCCCACCACAGTCCCGCCAGGCCATGCCGCGCATGCAGCCAAGCCGCCAGCGGCAGTTCCAGCAGCACGATGGCCGCCATTCCGAGCAGCGCCGGCCACACGACCGTGCCGCTGCCGCGCATCACGCCCACCAGCACCGAGGCGCCGCCCATCGCCAGCACACCCCAGGCCACCGTGCGCAGCTGCTCTGTCGCCAGCGCGCGTACGTCCGGTGCGTCCAGGATCAGGCCGACCAGCCATGGTGCCGACAGCATCACCAGCCCCACCACTGCGGCCAGCAGCCCGCCCCCCAGCCACGCACCGGTGCGGGCGATCGCAGGCAGCCGCGCCACGCGCCCCGCGCCCATCGCGTGCGCAGCCAGTACGGTGGCGGTGATCCCCAGCGACATCGCCGGCAGCTGCACCCAGCTCATCAGCTGGTTGACCGCGCCGTAGGCGGCGGTCGCCAGGTAACCGTGCCGGTTGATCCAGCCCAGCAGTACGATTTCGGCAACGGCCAGGCTGAGCATCTGCAGCGACGACGGCACCCCGATCCGCAACATTGATCGCGCCGTGCCCGCATCCACGCGCACCGCGCGCAGCAGATCACGATCGGGTGCCAGCGGATGCCCCTGTCGGCGCCAGCGCCACGACAGCCAGGCCAACGCCAGCGTGGAAGCCAGCACCGCGGAGAATGCGGCGCTGGCTGCTCCCATCCTCGGCAGGCCTGCAGCACCGACGATCAGCAAGGGTGTACACAGCAGGCCGATCAAGGTGGCGATCAGCAACGCGTGCAGCGGCGACATCGCATCGCCCACCGCGCGGCTGACCGACGTTGCCAGCCAGAGCAGGAAGATCACCGGCACGCCGCTCAGCATGATGCGCGCGTAGGCGATGGCCTCACCCAGGATCGGCGCCGGTGTGCCGAGCGCCTGCAGCAGCTGCGGTGCGAACAGGATGCCGACCACCATCACCAGCAACGACACCGCCAGCATCAGCGCGACCGCCGTTCCGGCGACCCGCCGCACCCGCACCACATCACCGCACCCCCACGCCTGCCCGATCAGCACCGTGGCGCCCGTGGCCAGGCCCATCGCCAGGGCCAGCAACAGGAAGAACATCGGAAACACCGCCGCCGCTGCGGCCACCGCATGTGCACCGAGCAGGTGGCCGAGGTAGATGTTGTCGAGCGTCCCGGAGGCCAGCTGCAGGGCGTTGGTCAACAGCATCGGCAGCAACAACCCGAGATAGGCGCGCCACAGGGGGGGCGCCACAGGCGGTGCGGACAGTGATGGGGGATTCATTGGCATTCCATGGGCAAGGCGTTGCCCTGCCCGGCCAAGGGGCCAGCAGGAGACGCAGGTGGGGAGGAGTCATGGCCCGCGGTCAGCGCGGCCGTGCATCTGCGGGGCGGCGGGTCAGTCGTCGGCGCTGCCCGCAGGTTCGTCGAAGGCCAGACGCAAAGCGTGACTGCGTACGTCGACGGGCCAGCTTTCCAGCACAGCCTGCAGGCGCGCGCGGTCGTGCGCGAACAGCGCACGCGTGGCTTCCTCGAAGCCGGGCAGATCGCCGCCGATGGTCTGCAGGAAGTGATACGCGCGCTCGGCGTTGCGGCGCTGCCGGTCCAGATCGGCACCGGCCCGGCTGGCCGCTTCCACCAGCCGCCGCAGCGCCACCGAGGCGCCGCCCGGCTGTCCGGCCAACCAGGTCCAATGACGCGGGAGCAGCGTGACCTCGCGCGCGACCACACCCAGTTTCGGTCGCCCGCGCCCGCGCGCCACCACCGGCTCATCGGTGGCCGCCGTCTGCACATCGGCGTCCGCGCGTGATGCCGGGAAGGCCTGGGCGATACGCACCAGCAGCTGCGCGACGCTGCCACGCGTGTCGAAATCCCGGGTCAGGCCGGTGGCGTTGTCGAACACCAGCAGCGGGCCGGCAGCCGCATCGGCACGCAGCTGCCTGAGCGCCAGCGCGGCGACGTCCGGCGTACCGGAAGCGACAAGTCGATGACCGTCGAAGCAGCTGAACGGCGGAAGGGGAGCATTGGACATGGCACGGGCACCGGGGCGATGCGGAAATATTACCCGGGCAATTTTATGGCGTCAATATCACCCGGGTATTAATCCGCACTACCTCGACGCGGCTCACAGCCTGCTGAACGACCAGCTCTGCATGCGTCCGTCCTTGTACGGCATCACCCCGTGGAATGGACGCGGATCCGCATCGAACACCAGCGGCAGGAAATTGCGGTCGCCCTCCCACATCGGCAGCGTGTCGAGCTTGTCCAGGTCCACCCACTCCAGCGTGCCCTCATGGTTGCCGCCATGCGGGCTGCCTTCAAAGCCATCGATCACGAACACGAACCCGAACCAGTCCTCACCGTGCTTGCCGAAACCCGGCCAGCTGATGGTGCCGCGCAGACGCATCGAGGTACACGCGATGCCAGCCTCCTCTGCGATTTCGCGGCGCATGCCGGCTGCCACGTCCTCGCTCGGCTCGATCTTGCCCCCCAGGCCGTTGTACTTGCCCAGATGGTGGTCGCCGGGGCGGGTATTGCGATGGATCATCAGCACCTGGCGCCCGTCGGGCGAAAGCACATAGCCCAGGGTGGCGACGATCGGGGTATACGGCATGGCGGCATCCGGCGGCAGGTCAGCCCCGGATTATGGCCGATCAGCGCACCAGCGACAGGCGACGCTCGCCATCGGCTGCCGCGCTGCCGTCCGGATCGCGACGCAGGGTGGCCACGCCATGGCCACGCTCGGCCAGGTATTCCAGCCACTTGCCGAGGAAGGTGTTCATCCGCATGCGGTGGCTGATCAGTTCGGCCGGCGGCGGATACAGCCCCATGGTGTCCTGCCAGCGGCGGCCGACGTAGCAATGGGTGGTTTCAGCCTGGCGTGCGTCGCGGTACAGGCGCACATAGGCCGACGGGTCCGGCTCGCCGGTCACCGGGTCGGCCAGGTCGTAGGTCAGGCGCAGTTCGACGGTGTAGCGATGGCACTCGATCACGTCCAGACGCACATCCAGACCATCACCCACCGAAGAGATGTAGCTGCCCGCAACCAGCTCGGCCGGTGCGAACAGGCGCACCAGGTGCCGGTAGTTTTCCGCATACAGGCCCATGAGCCAGCTCAGCCGGCTCAGGCGGGGAATGCGTTCGGTGCGGGGCAAGGCTCGGGCCATGGGTCGATCCTACACGTTGGTGGTTCAACGTGGGGGCGGTTCACGCCGCAGCCAACCCACCGGCCGCGATCGTCCGTGTGCATCCACGCGCTGACAGGTAGCGCTGGGCCAGGCCCGGCGAGCGCGCAGCGCAGCCATCCAGCGTGGCCCGGCATCGCCGGCGCCGCCGGGAGAGGATCAGTACATTTCGCGCTGCAGCCCCAGCGTGCCCAGCACCTTGCTGGAGATTTCCTCGATGGAAGTGTGCGTGGTGCTCAGGGTCGGAATCCTCTCCATGCGGAACATGGTCTCGGCCGCCGCCACTTCGCGCCGGCAGGTTTCCAGATTGGCGTAGCGTGAGTTCGGCCGGCGCTCCTGGCGGATCTGCTGCAGCCTGTCCGGGTCGATGGTCAGGCCGAACAGCTTCCGCCGGTAGTTGCGCAGCCGCGCAGGCAGGCGGTCGCTTTCCAGGTCTTCATCGGTCAGCGGATAGTTGGCTGCGCGCACCCCGTAGTGCAGGGCCAGGTAGATGCAGGTCGGGGTCTTGCCGGCCCGCGACACCGCCACCAGGATCACGTCGGCATCGTCGTAGTTCACCGCGATGCCGTCGTCGTGGGTCAAGGCGAAGTTCATCGCATTGATGCGGCGGTGGTAGGTGTCGAAATCGACCATGCCGTGGGCCTGGCCGACCCGGGCCAGGCGCGGGCTGGACAGTTCCCGCTCCAGCGGCTCGATGAACGGCGCGAACACGTCCAGCATCAGCGCCCCGCTGTCGGCCAGGATCAGGCTCAGGCTCTGGTCCACGCAGGAGTTCACCACGATCGGCCGGACCTGGTAGCGCTCCCCCGCCGCCTGGATCCGGGCACAGGCTTCACGGGCCTTTTCGGGGTCATCGACGAACGACATGCGATCGGTAATGAAGCTGAACCCGGAGAACTGGGTCAGCAGGCTATGTCCAATGGTTTCAGCGGTGATACCGGTTCCATCGGAAACATAGAACACCGGGCGGATGGTCGACATGCGCGCTTTTACCCCCTACGAAGCCTAAAAAGGCCGCCAGCACAAGCTTGTGCCGACGGTACTCTGCCCGGCATCATATCGGCTTCTTCCTACGGACGCGGCCATTACAGCCCGCCTCGGGCGATGGCCAAACGGAGCATCGCGCTTGAACGAGAACATCCTGTGGTTGCACGAACTGCGTCTGGCCGACCTGGCCCGCGTAGGCGGCAAGAATTCGTCGCTGGGCGAGATGATCGGCAATCTGGCCGGTCTGGGCGTGTCGGTGCCAGGCGGTTATGCCACCACCGCTGAAGCCTTCAAGGACTTCATCGCGCACAACGATCTGTCCAAGCGCATCTTCGACAAGCTGGCCACGCTGGACGTCGAGGACGTTACCGCGCTGACCGCGGCCGGCAAGGAAATCCGTGGCTGGGTCATCGACGCTCCGCTGCAGCCGCAGCTGGACCAGGACATCCGGACCGCGTACGCCAAGCTGAGCGCCGAGAACGGCGGCGGCGACGTGGCCGTGGCGGTGCGCTCTTCGGCCACCGCCGAAGATCTGCCCGACGCCTCGTTCGCCGGCCAGCAGGAAACCTTCCTCAACGTCACCGGTGCCGACGATGTCGTGCACAAGGTCAAGGAAGTGTTCGCTTCGCTGTACAACGACCGCGCCATCGCCTACCGCGTACACCACGGCTTCAAGCATGAGGACGTGTTCCTGTCCGCCGGCGTGCAGCTGATGGTGCGCTCGGGCGTGGGTTCCTCCGGCGTGCTGTTCACCCTGGATACCGAATCGGGCTTCCGCGACGTGGTGTTCGTCACCTCGTCCTTCGGCCTGGGCGAAATGGTCGTGCAGGGCGCGGTCAACCCGGACGAGTACTACGTCTACAAGCCCACCCTGCAGGCCGGCAAGCCGGCGATCCTGCGCCGCTCGCTCGGCAGCAAGGCGATCCGCATGGTTTACTCGGACGTTCCCGGCGAGCGCGTCAGGATCGAGGACACTCCGGCCGAACTGCGCAACACCTTCTCGATCAGCGACGAGGACGTGCAGGAACTGGCCAAGCAGGCGCTGGTGATCGAAAAGCACTACGGCCGCCCGATGGATATCGAGTGGGCCAAGGACGGTGTCAGCGGCAAGCTGTTCATCGTGCAGGCGCGCCCGGAGACGGTGAAGTCGCGCAGCCACGCCACCCAGATCGAGCGCTTCGCGCTGACCGAGAAGGGCGGTAACGTGTTGGCCGAAGGCCGTGCCGTGGGCGCCAAGATCGGTTCGGGCGTGGCCCGCGTGGTGAAGACGCTGGACGACATGAACCGCGTGCAGCCGGGCGACGTGCTGATTGCCGACATGACCGATCCCGATTGGGAACCGGTGATGAAGCGCGCTTCGGCCATCGTCACCAACCGCGGTGGCCGTACCTGCCACGCCGCGATCATCGCCCGCGAACTGGGCGTACCGGCCGTGGTCGGCTCGGGCAACGCCACCAAGGTCATCGAAGACGGCCAGCTGGTCACCGTCAGCTGCGCTGAAGGCGATACCGGCTTCATCTACGAAGGCAAGCTCGGCTTTGAGCGCACCACCACCGATCTGGGCAACATGCCGCCGGCTCCGCTGAAGATCATGATGAACGTGGCCAACCCGGAACGTGCCTTCGACTTCGGCCAGCTGCCGAACGCCGGCATCGGCCTGGCGCGCCTGGAAATGATCATCGCCAGCCACATCGGCATCCACCCGAACGCGCTGCTGGAGTACGACCGCCAGGACGCGGCAACGAAGAAGAAGATCGACGAGAAGATCGCCGGCTATGGCGACCCGGTCAGCTTCTACGTGGACCGACTGGCCGAGGGCATCGCCACCCTCACCGCGTCGGTCGCGCCGAACCCGGTGATCGTGCGCCTGTCGGACTTCAAGTCCAACGAGTACGCCAACCTGATCGGCGGCAGCAACTACGAGCCGCACGAAGAGAACCCGATGATCGGCTTCCGCGGCGCCAGCCGTTATGTCGATCCGAGCTTCTCGGCTGCCTTCGCGCTGGAGTGCAAGGCCGTGCTGCGCGTGCGCAATGAAATGGGCCTGGACAATCTCTGGGTCATGATTCCGTTCGTGCGCACGCTGGAAGAAGGCCGCAAGGTGGTGGAAGTCCTCGCCCAGAACGGCCTGAAGCAGGGCGAGAACGGCCTGAAGATCATCATGATGTGCGAAGTGCCGTCCAACGCACTGCTCGCCGATGAGTTCCTGGAGATCTTCGACGGCTTCTCGATCGGCTCCAACGACCTGACCCAGCTCACCCTGGGCCTGGACCGCGACTCGTCGATCGTCGCCCATCTGTTCGACGAACGTAACCCGGCAGTGAAGAAGCTGCTGTCGATGGCGATCAAGTCGGCACGGGCCAAGGGCAAGTACGTCGGCATCTGTGGCCAAGGCCCGTCCGATCACCCGGACCTGGCCGAATGGCTGATGCAGGAAGGCATTGAATCGGTGTCGCTGAACCCGGACACCGTGGTCGATACCTGGCTGCGCCTGGCCAAGCTGAAGGCCAACGGCTGATCCAGCCACAAGCTGAAAACAGAAACCCCGCCTCGGCGGGGTTTCTGCTTTTGGGGAGGACCTACGGGCCCGATACGACATTTGCAACTATTCCAGTAGGCGCCCTGACTTGGCCGACGCACACTGCGAGGACTGAAGTCACTTCCCGGCAACATTCGCCTCATGACCATCCCCTTCGCGCTTGGACTGTTCAACTACTCCGGCCCACTGGCAGGAGCGCAGGATTTCCAGAAGTTTCACGAGTTGGCTATATCCATGCTCGAAAAGCGTGGAGTAGAGGCCACCCACTTTGCGGCTGACGGAAAGGGCCAGAGCGGCAAGTTGGCGAAGCTGGGCAATGCAGCACATCGAAGACTTCTGGCCACTGGCTTCAACGAGCTGACTCTCCTCGGTGTTGACGCTGTACCCAAAGGAAGTGACGCGCCCGCCTACGATCTGACGGCATCCGCCGATTTCTTCTCCAGTCGTGAGCTTGGAACGCAATTCGCTCTGTTCTCCAAGGATGCTCGCTTCCCTCTGGAACCGCATTCATTCCGGGAGCTTCTGGCGGGGCTGATCGCCCTGTATGACTGGGACTTCGGCTACGTCACCCACCCACCCTTTGAGCGCAGCCCGCAGGCCTACATCATCGGCTACTGTGATGGAACACAGCCGCAGGATGAAGAAGACCGCAACCAGATCTGGTATGACGCTCCGCCGGAGGTTCGCCTGCGCAGGGCCCGCAACATTTTTCCCCTTAGCCTGCTGAATCCAGCGCAGCTGGGTGCGCCCGTCGCGCCCGGCAAGACACTGGCGGGGATACTGCAAGGTAGCCCCGGCTGCACCTTGGACGAACTGGTGCCCGGCCGCCTCTGGCTCAGCACGGTAGAACCGCATCTGGTGCAAGGACTACGCTCGCTGCTCAAGGGTACAGGCGCATTGATCGAAGGCGGCTGACACCACGTTCATCCCGCCATGTCGATAATCTGCTCGCATGCAACCCCGCCTCTGCGGGGTTTTTCGTTTCTGGCGTTCTTGAGCGCCGCGCCCGGTTCGACAAGGAGCCCGCATGATTGCTACTACCCCACCCGCCTCATCCCCCGCCGCAACGCCCTGGTTCCACTCGCTCAACTGGGAACGCCTGCTGGAAACCTATGGCGTGCCACTGCTGGCCGCCATCGTGGTGCTGCTGGTCGGCCTGTGGGTGGCACGCCGCCTGTCCAACGCGATGCCGCGCGCGACCGCGCGCATGGGCGTGGACCCGATGCTGGGCAGTTTCCTGCGCAACGTGGTCTACGCCGCATCGCTGGTGATCGTGGTGGTGCTGGCCATCGGCACGCTGGGCGTGCAGATCACCCCGCTGCTGGCCGTGCTCGGTACCGCAGGCCTGGCCGTCGGCCTGGCGCTGAAGGATTCGCTGTCCAACATCGCTTCAGGCGTGATGCTGGTGACCCTGCGCCCGTTCCGCGTGGGCGATGTGGTGACGGTCGCCGGCCAGACCGGCACGGTACGCGAAGTGCGCATTTTCCAGACCGTTATCACCGGCGCTGACAACCAGCACACCACCATTCCGAACACCCTGATCACCGCGGCGCCGATCATCAACCTCACGGCCGAACCGACCCGTCGCGTCGAGTTGGTGGTCGGCATCGGCTACGACGACGACATCCAGCTGGCGCGCGATACCGCCCTCGCGCTGATGAAGGCCGACCCGCGCGTACTTCAGACGCCGGTGCCGGACGTGGTGGTCTACGAGCTGGGCGCGCACGCGATCAATCTGGGCATCCGCTGCTATGTGAAGTCGGCCGACTGGTTCGGCACGAAGGTGACGCTGCTCGAGCAGATCAAGCTGGGCTACGACAAGGCTGGTATCAACATTCCTTACCCGCAGCAGGACATGCATCTGTACCTGCACGGCAAGGACGGTGGCGTGGTCGAGGCCGACGCGCTGGTGCGCGACACGCCCTGACCGCCGCGCCTCATCCCGCGCTGCGCGCTCGCCGGGCATGGCCCGGCGTTACCTGCTCGACCGGTCGGCACGGGTAGCGCCGGGCCATGCCCGGCGGATGCGGAATCAGGCAGCGACGCTCTCTTCCAGCGTCGGGTAATCGGTGAAGCCCACCGCCCCGCCTCCGAAGAACGTCGCGCGGTCCGGCAGGTTCAGTTCCGAACCTTGGCGCAGCCGCTCCGGCAGGTCCGGGTTGGCGATGAACGGCCGGCCGAAGCCGATCAGGTCAGCCCAGCCTTCGGCCAGTGCCTGCTCGGCGCGCTCGGCGGTGTACTTGCCGGCGTAGATCAGCGTGCCCGGATAGACCATGCGCAGCGCCTGCTTGAACGCCAGCGGCATCGGTGGTGCGTCGTCCCAGTCGGCTTCGGCGATGTGCAGGTAGCCCACACCCAGCCCGCCCAGCAGATGCGCGGCCGCCAGATAGGTGGCCTGCGGCGTATCGTCCACCGCCCCCTGCAGCGTGGTCAGCGGCGCCAGGCGCACCCCCACCCGGTCGCCGCCCGCCACCTCAACCACCGCCCGCGTCACCTCACGCAGGAAGCGCAGCCGGTTCTGCAGCGCGCCACCATAGCCATCGGTGCGCTGGTTGGCCTGCGAATCGATGAACTGGTTGATGAGATAGCCATTGGCCCCATGCAGCTCGACCCCATCAAAGCCCGCCGCCAGTGCATTGCGCGCCGCCTGTGCATATTCCTCGACGATGCCTGGAATCTCGTCCTCGCGCAGGGCGCGCGGCATCGAGTGCTGGATCATCTCGCCCACGCCGGCCTCCGGACCGGCACCGGTCGGGTCAACGAACACCTTCACGCCTTCGGCCAGCAATGCCGACGACGACACCGGAGCCTCACCGTTCGGCTGCAGGGCAACATGCGAAACACGGCCCACGTGCCACAGCTGCGCATAGATGCGTCCGCCCGCCGCGTGTACCGCATCGGTGACCTGGCGCCACCCCTGTACCTGTTGCGGACTGTGGATGCCCGGGGTCCAGGCATAACCCTGGCCCTGCGGGCTGATCTGGGTGCCTTCGCTGATGATCAGGCCGGCGCCGGCACGTTGCGCGTAGTACGCCGCCATTTCGGCGGTGGCAACATTACCGTGGGCCGCACGCGAACGGGTCATCGGCGGCATCACGATGCGGTTGGGCAGGGTCAGTGCGCCCAGGCGGTGGGGAGTGAACAGCATGTCGGCCATCTCTTGCGGGGGAGTGCCGCAAAGAATGGGGATGGCGCCCGCCGGGCAACAGGCACGGACTGGCAAAACAGTTGTTCCGCCGGGGCAATGATAGGCTCGCTTGAGGTCTCGCCCGGGGTCAGATCCCTTTGCACGGCAAAGGGATCTGACTCCGACACCGGTTAGAGCGTCGGCTCGATCAGGGCGCCGCCATGCGCCACGCGGTCATAGCAGGTGCGCACTACATCCTCACCGTACTTGCGCTCCAGCCGGCGCACGATGAAGTGACCGCGTGCCATGTCCTGGTAGTAGTCGGTGAACATGGTGTTGAGCGTGGCGCCGGCGGCAGCACCCACGATGGGGACCGCCTGCGCGGCGAACTTCTCGGTCACCACCACACCGAAACGCGCGGCGACCTTCTCCACCACCTTGGCCAACAGCTTGCCGGCCTCCTTCGGGGCCACGCCCAGGGTGAGGTCGCGGCCGGTCACCACGCGGCCGGCCAGCTCGGCCGACAGGTGGCGCATCACATCGGTGGTGAAGCCGCGGGCCAGGTAGTAGCCCGTCTCGCTGGCGTCGTCGCGCGGCGAATTGCCGCCCAGCGCGAACACCTCCAGACAGGCCTGACGTGTGCTGAACTCGGACAGGTCGAAGCCTTCGCTGCGCGCCACATCGGCCACGGCGCGCATCATGATGGTGGTCGACACCGGCAGTTCGATGAACAACGCGGCAAAACCGAAGGCACCGCCGACCGCGCCGGACGTTGCGGCAGCCACCTTGTGCCAGCGGGTGGATGCGCCCTTGCCGGGTGAATTGTCCATGCTCCACAGCGCTGCCTGCGCGGATTTCGACAGCGCCGCCTGCACCGCGCCGTGGATGCGGCTGGACACCGACGTCGGCAGGGCCTTCACTGCGAACTCCAGCGGCGTGCCGACCAGGTTGGCCATGCGCGCGGTCAGGGTCGGCGCCTCCAGCAGTGCCACCGCCCGCTGCAGGTCGGCCCAGTCGCGGGCGTCGTGGGCGATATCGCGCGGCAGCAGGATCGGCTCGTTCATGGGCCGATAGTAGCGCCACGCGGTTGAACGATGGGTAGCGCCGGGCCATGCCCGGCGTCGTCGTTCAGGCAGTCGGCAACCCTGAAAGCGCGCCCATGAACCGGCGATAGTGGCGCAGCTCGTTGATCGAATCATGCACGTCGCTGAGTGCGGTATGGCTGCTGTTCTTGCCGACGCCAGCGGCCACGCCCGGCGCCCAGCGCCTGGCCAGTTCCTTCACCGTGGACACATCCAGGTTGCGGTAGTGGAAGTACTTCTCCAGGCGCGGCATCTGCCGGTGCAGGAAGCGGCGATCCTGGCAGATCGAATTGCCGCACATCGGCGATAGGCCAGCCGGAATCCACTCCGCCAGGAAATTCACCGTCTGCGCCTCGGCCTGGGCAAGGGTCACGCTGCTGTCCAGAACGCGCTGCCACAGGCCGGAACGACGATGCTGGTTGCGGTTCCACTCGTCCATCGCCTCCAGCGTCTCCAGCGGATGATGGATGGCGAATTCCGGTCCTTCGGCCAGCACGTTGAGCTGGGCATCGGTCACTACGGTGGCGATCTCGATGATCGAATCGTTGTCGGTATCCAACCCGGTCATTTCCAGGTCGATCCAGATCAATCGCTCGTTGGCCGCGCCGTTCTCCACCATCGTGTCGTCTCGCTGCAGGGCTGGCCCGCGGGCCGCCGGAAAAGGAAAGGGGCGCCCATCATACCCTTTCGCTGCTCATCCCTCGTCCGCCGGGCGTTCCAGCAACAGGGGCGGCTTGCCGCGCTTGGCGCGGAAGTAGTTGGTCAGCCGCGTGCTCGCCTCCTTGGCCAGCACCCCGCCGTGGATCTCCACGCGGTGGTTGTGGCGCGCGTCGCCCAGCAGGTCGAACACGCTACCACAGGCACCGGTCTTCGGGTCGCTGGCACCGTAGACCAGCCGCGACACGCGCGCATGCACGATTGCCATCGCGCACATCGCGCAGGGCTCCAGCGTCACGTACAGCGTGCTGCCCAACAGTCGATGGTTGGCCAGCGCCTGGCCGCCGGCACGCATCGCCACGATCTCGGCGTGCGCGCTGGGATCGTGCGAAGCGATATTGAGGTTCCAGCCCTCACCCAGCAGTTGGCCGTCGGCACCGACCAGCACCGCACCGACCGGGATCTCGTCGAACTCGCGCTGCGCGCGCTCGGCCAGCGCCAACGCATGGCGCATCCACTGTTCGTCGGCGTCGTGCACCGGTACACCCGGAGCGTCGGTCATGGCAGTTTCCGTGAGGCGGCAGAGCTCAGGCGCACAGTGTAACGCCGGGCTGCGCAGCGGATGCCAGAATGACGTCATACTGTGCTGCCTGCCCGCTTCACGTTCCCCCCCATGACCACCCTGCGCCCCTCGCGCGCCGATGACGGTGCCGCACTCGTCGACCTGTGGCGCCGCGCCGTCGACGCCACCCACGACTTCCTCAGCCCTGAAGACCGCCTGGCCATCGATGCCGAAGTGGCTGGTTTCCTGCCCCAGGCGCCGACCACCGTGGCCGTGGATGCAGATGATCGTCCTCTGGGCTTCATGTTGATCGACGGGACGCATCTGGAAGCCTTGTTCATCGACCCAGACGTGCGCGGCACCGGCATCGGCCGTCAGCTGCTGCAGCACGCACTGGCCGTGCATCCGCAGCTGAGCACCGACGTCAATGCGCAGAATGCGCAGGCAGTGGGGTTCTACCTGCGCATGGGCTTCACCGAGACCGGCCGCTCAGCGCTGGATTCACAGGGCCGTCCGTATCCGCTGATCCATCTTCGGCACGCGGGCTGAACGCCCGCGATCAGTGGGTCGCTTCGAACGCCCGGGAGTAGCGCACCTCTCCCTGCGCCAGTGGCGGCTGCAGGCACAGCGCCTGGAAGTACTCGGCAGGAACGCCCGGCAGCACCAGCCCCGGCTCGGCGCGGAAGCCGAAACGAGCGTAGTACGCCGGCTCGCCCAGCAACACGCAGCCTCGCGCGTGCTGCTGGCGAAGCGCCTCGATGGCCGCGCGCATCAATGCGGTACCGATGCCCTGCCCCTGTCGCTCCGGCAGCACCGAGATCGGGCCCAGGCCGTACCAGCCGCTGCTGCCGTCGCTGACGGACACCGGCGAAACAGCGACGTGGCCGATGACTTCTCCGACCGCGTCGGCCACCAGCGAGATGCTCAGCTCGCCGCGCTCGCGCAGCGCATCAACGATGTACTGCTCGGTGTGACTGCTGTGTCCGGCCGTGGCGAAAGCGGCGGTGGTCAGGGCATGGATGGCGGCGATGTCGGCCGGCATTTCAGTACGGATGGAAAGTGTCATGGAGCACCTTGAGCTAGGCCACGCACCGGCCCGGAGACCGCCGCGACAGGGAACGAAGGGTGTAACAACCGTGCATCCGCGATTGTCCAACCGCGGAGGTCTCGCGGAAGACAGCGATGCAGCTGCCTGGGCAGGCACCCGCACGGTGCTCTGCTCGGCTATGGAGATGTTCATGGAAATGGAGATCCCGTCAACATGCGGTGCGCAGCACTACCACTGGCCGGACGCTGATTCTTGGCAGCCGGCGATGACCCCTGTTGCGGTGCAGCAGTACAATAGCCTGCTCCCCCGCCCCCTGCGCCCCCGCATGAGCCCCAATTCCTCCCTGGCCGCGCAGCTGACGCCCCGCCAGCGCACCCTGATCATCCTCGCCCTGTCGCTCGGCGGCTTTGCCATCGGTACCAGCGAGTTCGCCAGCATGGGCCTGATGCTGGAAATCAGTCGTGGCCTGTCGATCACCGAAACACAGGTCGGCCATCTCATCAGCGCCTACGCCATCGGCGTGGTGGTCGGTGCACCGGTCCTGGCGTTCGTCGGCGCCAGCTTCCCGCGCCGTCGCCTGCTGCTGGCGCTGATGGGCTTCTATGCAGTCGGCAATCTGGCCAGCGCGCTGGCACCGAACTACGCCACCATGCTCATCGCGCGCTTCGTCGCGGGCCTTCCGCATGGCGCTTACTTTGGCGTGGCGATGCTGGTAGCGGCGGCGATCAGCCCGGCCGGCCAGCGCGGCCAGGCGATGTCGCGCGTGCTGCTCGGCCTGTCCATCGCCATCCTGATCGGCAACCCGCTCACCACCTGGCTGGGCCAGCAACTGAGCTGGCGTACGGCGTTTGCGCTGGTCACCCTGCTGGCCATTGCCACCGTTGCGATGATCGCGCGCTTCCTGCTGCCCGACCCGGAGGAGGTGCGCACCTCGCCGATGCGCGAGCTGCGCGCCTTCAACACCACGCAGGTATGGCTGGCACTGGCCATCGGTGCGGTCGGATTCGCCGGCATGTTCTGTGTGTTCACCTATCTTGCGCCGACCCTGGTGCAGGTGACCGGGGTTGCCGAATCGTGGATGCCGCTCGCCGTGGGTGTGTTCGGCATCGGCGCCATCATCGGCAACATCGCCGGCGGCTGGCTGGTGGACAGATTCCACTTCAAGGCCGCCGCGCTGGTACTGGCGTGGTCGATCGTGATGCTGCTGCTGTATCCGCTGGCTGCGCAGTCGGTGTGGACCATCGGCCCGATGATCATCACCGTGGGCACCATGGGTGCGCTTGCCGCCGTGCTGCAGACCCGCCTGATGGATGTGGCGGGAGAAGCGCAGACGCTGGCTGCGGCCTCCAACCATGCCGCGTTCAACACCGCCAACGCGCTGGGACCGTGGCTGGGTGGCATGGCCATCAGCTCCGGCTTCAGCCCCGCCACCACCGGCTATGTCGGCGCAGCCACGGCCTTCGGTGGCCTGCTGCTGTGGTGCGTAGCGGTGATGCTGGAAAAGAACCGCGCACGCACGGTCGCCCGCAGTCACTGACACTGCTGTCCTCCGGCCGTCCCGCAGCGCCGCACGCGGCAGGCAGGCCTGCGGCGGCCGCCGACGGGACTACACATGGCGTGGATATCCGTTCGGGCAGACTTCGATCAACACCCCCTGGTCGATCGTCCGGACCGCAATGCCTCCCCGCCGTGCCCCTGCCCACCATGACGCGGTCGCCCTGCAGGCCGGCGTGCTGGGCAGTGTGCTGGGTATCGCGCTGTTCAAGGCGTCCGCTCTGTCGGCCATCGCTGCGGGGTCACTGATGACCACCGGACTGTGGCTGCTCACCTGCGTCCTGCTGGCGGCCTGGGCCCTGGCCGCCTGCCTGGCTTGCCTGGCCTTGAGCCGACGGGTCTTCATGCTGATGCTGGCGCTGTCCGCACTGTTCATGATCTGCGTCGCGTAGACCGCAGGCGCCACAATCGCACAGTATCGTCACACTTGTTACTGAATAACAAGTGCAGGCAGACCGATTGCGTCGGCACGGGGTCACATTATTGAATCAGGGCACCCCCACTTTCCCAGGATGCCGTCCATGCCTACCTGCTTCGCCCCCGCCGCGCTCCGCGCCTCGGCCTATGCCGTCATGCTTGCCTCGCTCGCTGCCTGCGCCACCTATGACGACACGGCCATGCATTCGGGGTGCCAGGAATCACCGCACCTGAAGGACCTGCCGCCGCAGGTCGCCGCACGCGAAAGCCGCTGCAACAAGAGTCTTGAAGTCTGGTCCAGCGAGCGCAAGGGCGATGACAAGCCACTGGATCTGAGCGGCAAGAAGAAGGAGCTTTGAAGAAAGCTCTGACGGCGGGGTGTCTTGATGCGGCCGATGCACACAGCTGACTGCGCCGTCACGGGTGGCAGGCGAGGATGCAGACGTGTACTACTCGCGAGCGGTTATGTCCCACCCTGTCATCCGCGCTTTCGAAGCCGTCTTCAACCTCTCAGGTGGTGTTGAACGCATCACCGCGCTCACCGTCACCTGCCACCATTGCGCGGAGACCACCTCCGCCAGTGAGGACACATTGCTGCAGCTGCCAGGCGGTGCCCTGTTCCGCTGCGAGCGTTGCGGCTGCCACCAGCCGATCAGCCATGCGCGTGTTTCGGAGTGGCAGCTCCCGTCGCTGCTGGGGGTATGAGGCGATGGAGCTGACCGCAGCGCAGATCAGGATCCTGCAGGACATTGCCGACGCGCAGCCGGTGCGCGGTGACGCTGCGACCTGGGCAGTGAATGCGGGCTTTGCGGTGCAGGCCGAGGATGCGGACATCGACCTGACGCCGGCAGGCCGGCACGCCCTGGCCGGGCAACCAGGCCAGGAGCCAGGCTAGCCGCTGCGGTTGCCCCGACCCATTGGCGATGTGCAGGCCCTGCTGACATCGGTTCGGCTATGCTGCCGCACCTTCCCGCGCCGACGGCCATGCATCCTTTCCCCCTTCCCGTCTCCGCACCCGACCAGCTTGCCTATCGCCTGCTGCAGGACAGCGACTGGGCACGCTCGCCGGCGGCGGCACAGGCGCCCTGCGAGCTGCGCACGCTGCTTGCGATGATCCTCGACTCTCCGGAACCTCTGTGGATCGCCTGGGGCCAGAGCGAAAAGGCATTCTTCTTCAACGATGCCTACCTGCCGATGCTGGGTGACAAGCTGCACGGCGCCATGGGCAACCGCCTGGACGTGGTGTGGTCTGACGTCTGGGCCGATGTGGAGCATGCCATCGATGCGGCGTTCGCGGGCCGCAGCCGCAGCTTCAAGAACCTGCCGCTGATGATGGACCGCGACGGCACGCTGCGCGAGACCTTCTGGACCTTCTCCTATTCGCCTCTGCGCGATGCCAGCGGTGCCGTCGCCGGCATCATCTGCGTGGTCAGCGAGCAGACCGAACGCGTGATCGAGCGCGACCTGCACAGCCGCCAGGTGGCCGCGATCACCGAACAGGCGCGCGAGGCGCACCTGGAACTGGTGCGGGCCCGCGAGCAGCTCAGGCAGTCGCAGAAGCTGGAAGCCATCGGCCAGCTCACCGGAGGCGTCGCACACGACTTCAACAACCTGCTGCAGGTCATCACCGGCTCGGTGGACATGCTGCTGCATACCTGGCCAGAGGAAGATCCGCGACGCCGCTACGTGCAGGCGATCGGCAATGCGTCGGACCGGGCCACACGGCTGACAGCGCAGCTGCTGGCCTTCTCGCGCCGGCAGAGCCTGTCACCGGAGGTCTTCGACCTGTGCGAGAGCGTGCAGGCCCTGTCGGACATCATCACCACGGTACTGGGGGCACGCATCCAGGTGTCGGTCAACCTGCCTGATCGCCCGCTGCCGGTGCTGCTGGACCGCACACAGCTGGACACCGCGCTGATCAACATCGCCGTCAACGCGCGCGATGCGATCGACGGCCACGGCACGGTCACCATCGACGTCGAGCAGGTTACGGCAGTGCCTTCGGTCCGCTTCGCGGCACCGCTGAAGGGTGACTTCGCCGCCATCAGCGTGACCGATACCGGCTCCGGCATCGACCCGGGCGTGGTGGATCGCATCTTCGAACCCTTCTTCACCACCAAAGGTATTGGTGCCGGCACCGGCCTTGGCCTCAGCCAGGTATTCGGTTTCGTCAAGCAGTCCGAAGGCGAGGTGGACGTGAAGAGCGAGGCTGGCGTCGGTACCCGGTTCACGCTGTATCTGCCGCTCACCCGTTCCGGCGAGGCGGTGGCGCGGCCGGCGGCACAGGCGGGCCTGCTGCACGGGCACGGGCTGTGCGTGCTGGTGGTGGAGGACAACGTGGATGTGGCCGAGTTCGCGGTCGGAGCCCTGCGCGAACTCGACTATGAGGTGGTACTGGCCCGCAACGCCAATGAGGCACTTGCCGAACTGGAACAGGACGCCATGCGGTTCCATGTGATGTTCAGCGACGTGGTGATGCCCGGCACCAACGGCCTGGAACTGGCCCGGCACGTGCGTGATCGCTTTCCGGATCTGCCCATCATCCTGACCAGCGGCTACAGCGAGCTTCTGGCACGCGACCCCGGCCACGGCTTCACCCTGCTGCGCAAGCCCTACTCGCTCAAGCAGCTCGCCGTCGTGATGACCGAGGCCGCGGGTCAAAGAGACGTAGCGGCAGCGCGGGCGTAACGCTCTCCGCACGGGCCGATGTGCATCGCGCCATCGGGGAATAGGCACAGCATCACTGCAAATGCTAATCTTTCTCATTTGCGGTTGCCAATCCCCTCCCATGACCCCGTTCCCGCTCCGCCGCCGCGCGCTGTGCGCGGCCCTCGCCCTGCCCCTGGCGCCCCTGGCACAGGCCGCCGCCCCACCCACCACCGCGACCACCGAGCTCGACAAGGTCGAAGTGCGTGGCCGTGCTCAGACGCTGTACCGGGTTGACGACGCCGCGGTTGGCACCCGCACCGATACCCCGCTGGAGCTGGTGCCGCAATCGGTGCAGGTGGTGCCGCGCGAGTTGATCGACGACCAGGCGGCGCGCCAGGTGACCGACCTGTACCGCAGCATCAGCGGCATCAGCTTCTTCAGCTATGCGGGCGTGACCCTGCGTGGCTTCCGGCAGGAAAACGTGCTCTATGACGGCCTGCGCGGCGACCCGTATGCGGGCTTCGCGGTGCCCCAGCTGTTCAACATCGAGCGGGTGGAGGTGCTGAAGGGTCCGGCCGGCGCACTGTATGGCGGTGGTGATGCCGGCGGCGTCATCAATTATGTGACCCGCAAACCGCGGGCCACGGCTGAGCGCCGCATCGAAGTCCAGCTGGGCAACGAGGATTTCCGCGCCGGCTCGGTCGAGGCCACCGGCCCCCTGGATGCGGCCGGCCGCGTGCGCTACCGCGCCGGTCTGTACGGCGACACCGAGCAGGGTGTGCGCTGGAACACCGACAGCGAAAGCGTGATCGGCGATGCATCGTTGGCCTTCGATGTGGGCGATACCGGCGAGCTGACCCTGCAGTTCACCGACATCACCCAGAACCTGGGCGGCAACCGCCTGCGGGGTGTACCAGTGAATGACGCAGGTACGTTCCTGACCGCTCGCCGCTGGAACCACAACGAGGCCAGCGACTTCCTCGACATGCGCGCGAAGGTCGCCCTGGCGCAGTATCGCTTCGCGCCGGCCTCGAATCTGGATGTGGATTTCGCCGCGCGCTGGTTCACCAACAACGAGCACCAGATGTATCACGAGCCGATGGGGCTGATCGACCGCGATCGCGATGGCGTGGCCGAGTGGATGACGCGCCAGCTGCGCAACCAGATCCGCGACAACGAGGCGTTTACGGTCAACGGCAATGCCGTGTGGCGGGTCAGTACCGGCCGCATCGAGCATAAACTGCTGTTCGGCGCTGACGTGTACCAGCTCGATGCCGACTTCACCGCGCAGACCGCCAATAGTGCCGACCTCGCGCGCGGTGCGGGGCCGGTGCGTGGCATCGACCTGTTCAATCCAGTGTATGGCGCCAGCACCTGGCACGACTACGCTCTGACTACCCTGCCCTGGCGCAGCACCTCCACGCGCAGCACCCGCTACGGCGGCTACCTGCAGGACGAACTTGCGCTGGGCACGCGCTGGCATGTGCTGGCCGGCCTGCGCTGGGATGGCTTCAAGGACGAGGATCGCCTCGGCGGCAGCAGCGTGGATGGGCACGACCTCAGCTGGCGGCTGGGCAGCACTTTCACTGTGCGCGAGGGGCTGAACCTGTACGCGAACGTGGCCAGCGGATTCGTGCCACAGAGCGCGGCCAACCAGGACCGTGCTGCCGGCGGCCCGTTCGACGCTGAACGCAGCAAACAGTGGGAGATAGGCATGAAGTCGCTGCTGGCCGAGCGTGTGACCCTGAACATGGCGGCCTACCGCATCGACCGCAGCAACATCGTGCAGGCCACCGGCGAAGTGACCGCAGGCGTGAACCAGCTCGCCGCGCTGGGCCTGGTGCGCAGCACCGGCATGGAACTCGATCTGCTGGCCGATGTGACCGATCGCTGGGTGGTGAACCTCACCTACGCGTACAACGACGCACGGGTTAAGGATGCGGGCCCGAACGGCATCACCAACGCCTCCGGAGTCCGCTTCGCCAATGCACCGCGCAACTCGCTCGGCCTGTGGACGCGTTACGACCTGCCTGCGCTGAACTCGGCCATTGGTTTCGGTGCCGACCATGTCGGCGAGCGCATCAGCCTGGACGGGCAGAGCGTGAAGGCCTACACCGTGTTCGACATGAGCTGGAAGACCACGTGGAAGCAGTGGCAGTTCCAGGCCAACGTCAAGAACCTGTTCGACAAGGTGTATGCGGCCAGTGGCTTCATCGCGCGCAACGGGCACTTCCCCGGGGAACCGCGCCGGGTGTACGTGCAGGCGGCCTACCGCTTCTGACGGGCGGTCGCGCTGCCGGCCCCGCGCAGGGGCCGGCAGCCTGCAGCACCTGCGTTACCTGGCGGGTGCCGCCGGCACCAGCACGCCATCCTTGAACGAAAGCGGGATGGTCACTGCCCCCTGCGGCGATGACAGCTGAAGGGTCAGCGACTGGCGGGCCGACGTGCAGGACGAGGCGATGCCCTGGAACCAGGAGCGCTCCGGTACCTGTGCATTGATGGCCTGCAGCTGCGCGGCAGGAACCGCGACGCCATCCACCTTCAGGCCAGTCAACCTGACCGGACCCGGCGATTCCACCACGAGCTCGAACACGCGGCTGCCACAACTCATCTGGTGCTGCGAGGTGTAGCGGTCCGCAGGCAGTCCATCTTCGCTGCGCAGCACCGCCAGCCCTGGCGAATCGGCACGCGCCACCGGCGCACAGGCTGCTGCGCCCACGGCCAGAACGGCCACCGCCCATGCGGCCTCTATCTTCATAGCGTCGTACCCAGCGTTTCCGCATCGCGGTCGTTGAAATCATACTCACGGGTCACACCGTCGGGCCCGATGATGTAGTAGCGGAACTCTTCGGCATTCATGCCGTTGTCGCGCAGCAGATCGGCCACACCCCAGTCCCCGCCCTCATAGGCCACGCCGCCAACGGTGCGGTTGTCGGACGGGTACTTGTTGACCTCATGCGTCTCCGACGGGAAGACCCCGGCCGGATGGGAATGGATGATGCCCACCACTTGGCCCGGCGTGATGCCCCACTCCAGCAGCGGATAGCTGATGGCCCCGGGATTGCTGGCATCACCGCGCGCCAGTGGGCTGGTCTTGATTTCACCGGTCACTGCGTCGCGGTAGATCACCGTGCCCAGCTCCTGGCTCTGATAACCCGGATCGGCCTTGATCAGTGCCTCCACCTCACGCGCGACGGTGTCAGCCTGTGCATCGACCTGCTCATACGCGCTCGGCGGCGCCTCGCCACCGCCACCGCCGCCACCACCGCCGCCGCCATCGCCCGGGTCCCACGGATCGGTCCAGTCTGGCGGATCGATATCCGGCCAGCCGCCGTCATCGGGCGGCAACGCATCCACCGGAGGCAGATCGGTGGTGTCCATCTGCGCACCGCCAGAAACCAGCGCGAGCTCTTCCAACGACAGCTCGCGAATTCCATTTTCCTGCATGCGTGCAACTCCTTGCTTCGAGCGTGAGGTGTGGTGTTTAGCGCAGCAACTGCGTGAAGGTCAAATAGCACATTCGCATTACTTCAAGATGAAGAATCGTCGTGGCGCAAGTGCGATGCGCGTTCATTTTTGTCGTCTATCACCCTTCCGTCCAAATCAGACTTTTCTGACAGAGCACTGTCCACTTCGTGTGATAAATGTCCGAGGGCCGCATGAAGGCGGCAACGACGCATCCGTAATCTGCATCGGACAAACAAGGAGTTGTGAGATGTCTGCAAGTGGAGTTCGTGATCTCTCCCCCGAAGAACGCGCACTGGTCTCCGGTGGCGCGCAGGTGGACACCACCGATCTGCCGCCGGTCGATGTGACCCCACCGGACGACTGGGGTCCCAACCCGGATCCGCCGGACTGGCCCGATCCGTGGGATCCGGGCGATGGCGGCGGCGGCGGTGGCGGCGGTGGTGGTGGTGGTGGCGACGGCGGTGGTGACGGTGACGGTGACGGACAGCCGGACTTCACCTTCATCGATGTCAAGCCTTTTGAAAGCAAGCTGACCTACACGCCGGGCGAGAATGGCGAGCCGGGCTTCAACAAAGCGGTGTTGACCTACCCGATTCCCAATGAGTTCGGCCAGTGGACGGTCAGCACCGAGCTGAAGTTCAACACCGACGGCACCTTCAAGGACGGCAAGGGCACATTGGATTTCGTCGGCAACGATGGCAGTCTTCTCAAGTGGCAGCTGAACGAAGGTTCCTGGACCTCCACCGTCAATGGTGGTTACTACTGGGATATCGGCGCCGGCTTCGGCTTTCAGATCAACCTGATCTACAACTCAGCGGACAACGACATAAAGGGCGAAGCCCAGTTCCTCTACAACAAGAGTCCTTGATCCCTCTTGGGATGCCGCGTCCGCGGACGCGGCATCCATCTGGAGTCCCATGCGTCCCCTTTTACTTGCATTGCTGCTCGTTTCATCCTGTGCTGGTGCCGCTGAGACAACCCGCGTCACGCAGATATTCAACGACCCCACGCCGGTCAGCCAAGCGCTGGCTCAAGGTGATGTCGCTGCACTACGGCAGCTGCAGGTCAATGCAACCAATACCGTCGTAAAGAAGATGGCCAGGGCCGCCGAACGCCGCGTTCTGCTGGACGTTCCTGGAGCCCGCGAAGCGTCAGATGAATGTATCCAGATGGCGCAGCAGACTACGCATCTGGCCGGGCTGACTGTCTGCGGAGCACTGCGAGCTGGCGTCGAGGTGGTAGCGGGTGACCTGCCTGCATGGGCACGCCTGTCGATGCAGGCGCGGGAGCGCGTTCGGGCCGCTGCGGAGAAGCGGGGCAAAACATTGGGAAATGTCGATGTGTTCACCCGCATTCCAGACTACGCCGCGATGGCCGGTCGGCCCGCTCCCAAAGTCGATTCATCTGGCCAAGGACGTATCGCCCTGAACACAGGAACGGTTACGGTAGCGTCCAGCCAGGATCACGACGGCGGCCGTGTCGCTTATCCCAACATGGCGCAACTGCAGATTGACGGAAAGACTCTTGAGGTCTTGGTCGACACAGGCTCGGCACTGACCATAGTGCATCCCGCGGCGATAACTGCGCCCCCGCTCATGGAGGGATTCACGCTTTCCGGCGTGCTGGGCGACTCACAACAGCGCAGCAGGATCGCCCAGCCACAGACCCTCCAGTTTGGTCCGTTGATCATCTCGCAGCCATTGGTATCCGTCAGCGAACGCATTCCTGCGAACCTTCTTGGCCTCGATGTTCTATCTCGTCTCGGCCGAGTCCTGATCGGCAAGGATGGCCTGCAGGTGCTCGCGGAGGGATCTGCCGCTCCGGCCTGCGACGCCCCGATGTTCTCGGCGGCAGACCTGAGCGGCACGCAGACCGTCCCAAGGTTATTCATTACTGTTGACGGCAAGCGCCAGGAAGCAATGCTGGATACTGGCAACAGTGGCGAGTTGATGGAAGCCTTGCCAATCGGTGTGGCTCTGCCAGCAGGTCCAGTTCAACACAGTGTTGTTCAAGGCGTACAAGGACAGCAGCGAAGAGCATCGGTCGCGCGCGAGGCCATTGTGCAGACCTTGGACGGCTCTGCAGAATTGCAGATGAGCACATCCACTGGAAACCATCCAAGCAAGACGCGCTATGTGCTGGGCGGCGGCAGTCTGCGCAAGGTCTCCATCTATCTGGATTTCATCACAAACAAGGCCTGCCTGATGTCTTTGGGGGCCACCCAGTCGGCACATTGATATCGCATCCTGATTGAATCTCCGCATCAGCACAGCCACTCAGGCCAGAATGGAATCAGCCGGCTGATGATGAAGAGACTGATACGATCAATTGAAAGGGTCTGCTGCAGTGCAGAGCAAACTACTCGTATTCGTGGCTGTCGTTGCAATGGCATCCTGCAGCAGCCATGGCGACCCCTATCTGGCGCAGGGCGCTCGTGAAACCACGGCTGCACGCCAATGCATGGACCAGTGTCAGGACCAATATGCCAGCTGTCATTCCGCCGGAAGCAGTAGCGGGTGCCTGGGCTCGGCATCCCAATGGGGTGGCAACTGTGACGAAATCCAGGACAGGTATCTTCGTCGATCATGCCAGGCGAGCGTGGATTTCTGCCGGAATCGCCTTCCGGACATCAAGTGCGGGGAAATACGCGACCGCTGCCTGAGTGCCTGCGGTGGGGGCTAGCGTGTCGCAGCAAGCGGCCGCTGAACGAAAGCAAGCGCAGGGCGCGTTCATTTTTGTCGTTTATCACCCTTCTGTCCGAATCAGATTTTTCTGACAGAGCACTGTCCACTTCGTGTGATAAATGTCCGAGGGCCGCATGAAGGCGGCGATCGACGCATCCGTAATCTGCATCGGACAAACAAGGAGTTGTGAGATGTCTGCAAGTGGAATTCGTGATCTCTCCCCCGAAGAACGTGCACTGGTCTCCGGTGGCGCACAGGTGGACACCACCGATCTGCCGCCGGTCGATGTGACCCCGCCGGACGACTGGGGTCCCAACCCGGATCCGCCGGACTGGACCGATCCGTGGGATCCGGGCGATGGCGGCGGTGGCGGTGGTGGTGGCGGCGGTGGTGGTGGCGACGGCGGTGGCGAGACCACCTTCAGTTCCAACGCCAGCATTGATGGCAACGGTGTAGCCAGCGCGACCCAGACATGGGTCTTGCAGGACTACAACCTGACCTTCAACCTGACCGAGAACCTGAATCTGACCAATGGCAACTGGGGCCTGGCCGGTAACGGCAGCTTCCAGTACGCAGGCCAGACCTACACCCTGGGCCTGACCACCGATCACTTCAATGTGAGCAACTACAACGCCAGCTTCAACCAGGACTTCGGTAACGGTGTGTCGTTCAACATCGGCCTGACGTTCGATCCGAACACCAACTCGTTCACCGGCCAGTTCAACCTGGTCATCAGCGGGTTCTGACGCTGCACCGGAACATCGGCCGCCCGGGAGACCGGGCGGCCGATACGTGTCACAGAGGAGCTGAGGCAATGAAATTCCTGATGTCCGCAGTGATCGCGCTGGGCGTGGCCGCCCCCGCCGGGGCCCGCGATGTGGTCGCTGAAGACAGCCATGGCATCACCGTGGCGGTGATGCAGGGCAACAGCGCGGCCCTGGAGCGGATCGGCAAATCCAATACCACGGCACGGCTGGCCGCACGTGCCGGCTACCACCGCACGCGTGGCGAAATCGCCCAGTCCAATCGCTGGGCCGACACCTGTATCGCCGACGCTGCCGTGGTGGCCGAGAAGAGCCAGGGGGTCATGTACCTGTGCCGGAGCCTGCGTGCCGGCAACCGTCTGCTGGAAGGCGACATCGCCGGCTGGGCCGCCGACATGCAGAAGGTCCGCGCGCTCTATCAGCAGCATGTCGCGCCGTCGCTGCGTGCAGGCGAGGAAGTACGCGCCATCACCGCCCCCGCGTTCGAGTCCTTCAGCCAATGGCCGCGATCGGCCACGCTGGCCGCACCGCCGCCTGCCGGAACCCGCCTGCCGCTGTCGGCCAAGGCCGGTGTTCCTGTCATCCGCGGCAAGATCCGGGGCGGCCAGGATGGAAAGCAGCGCGACATCGACTCCGATTTCATCATCGACACCGGCGCCACCCGTTCGCATATCAGCCGCAAGGCCGCACAGGCGATGGGCCTGGCGGTGACCGACAACTTCGCCACCGACAATTCGCGGCCCGGGCAGACCGTGGCGATCGGCCTGGCCGCTCCGGTCGATGTGCAGCTGGGCGATCTGCACTTCAGCAACGTCGCCTTTACGGTCACCGACCAGATCGAGTTCAACATCATCGGCCTGGACCTGCTGTATCGGCTGGGTCCGCTGGTGCTGCGGCCCACCGAGCTGGAGCTGTTGAAGGCACTGCCTGCCGGTACCTGCCGGCAACCCCTGGCAACCACCTCTGCACTGTGGGGCGGCCAGTACTCGCTGCGCCTGCCGATGCGCATCGGCAAGCGCGACGAGCTCGTCCTGCTCGACACCGGCACCGATGTCGCACTGGAAGCCTCCGGCGTGGACCTGTCCACCTACCCACAGGCCAGCCTGGTGCAGCGACGCCGCTGGACGATGCACGGCCTGCAACCGGTCCGCTACGCCGAGGCCACCGCACCGGTCACGTTCAATGGCCGCACGGTCACCCTGCAGACCCAGGTCTCCGACCAGCCCGCCAACGTGTTCCCGATCTCCTGGCGGGTGGGTTTCGGCCTGCGCGACGATTACGACTACTACGTGGACGTGGCCGGTGGCCATGGCTGCCTTGCGCCCCGAACCGCTCGATGATGTCCCTACCCATCCCACTCTCCGCAACGACGCGGCACCGCAGGCCACATGGAACCAGCCAGAAAGGATGAGACGGCGGATGTGATTCCGCTGTTCCGCAACGAAGCGATCGAGGCTGCCACGCAGCGCTTCGGCTCCCCGGTGCAGGCACCGGGTGTCGGCATGTGGCTGGCCACCGGCTTCGTGGTTGCGCTGCTGGGCCTGGCGGTACTGTTCCTGGTGACCACCTCGTTCCCGCGCAAGGAAACCGTATCCGGTGCGCTGGTCCCCTCGCGCGGCCTGTTGCCGATCATCAGCCAGCGCTCGGGCATCGTCAGCAACGTGCATGTGGAGGAAGGCGCGAAGGTCCGCCAGGGCGACCCCATCGTCAGCGTCTCGGTGGATTCGGTGATCGACACCGGCGAAAGCACCGGCGCCACCCTGTCCGGCATGGCCGAGCGCCTCACCCAGGCGTCGGTCGATCGCGAACGCGCCACCGAAGCATCCCTGGAAAGCCAGGAGGCCGGCATCCGCGAGCGCATGCTGGGCACCACCCGCCAGCTTTCGGTACTGCGTGACAACGTCACGCTGTACCAGCAACAGCAGGCCATCGCCGAGAAGACCGTGCACGACCTGGGCCGCCTGCGCGCGGACAAGCTGGTATCCGAACTGCAGTACCGCGACGCGGAGGTGCGGGTACTGAACGTGCGCCAATCGGTGGCCGAAGTGCAGACGCGCATTGCCCAGCTGGAACAGGAGCACGAGCAGATGCGGCACGAGCTGGGCCGCCTCAAGGCCGAGCGTGACGCCAACCGCGCCACCGCGCTGTCCGAACTGCTGGGCGCACGCGAGAAGGCGATCAACTACAAGCTGGGCACGCAGTTCAATCTGGTGGCGCAGTCCGCCGGGCAGGTCACCTGGCTGCAGGCCAAGCCGGGCGCCACGGTCACCGCCGGGCGCACGCTCGGGGTGATGATGCCGGAAGGCTCGCAGCTGTTCGCCGAGCTGTGGGTGCCCTCCTCGGCCATCGCCTTCGTCAATGTCGGCACCGACGTGCGGCTGATGTACGACGCCTTCCCCTACCAGAAGTTCGGCGTCGGCCGCGCCCGGATCGTCAAGATCGCGCGCTCACCGACGTCACCGGAGGAACTGCCCGCCGACCTGCAGGCCGTGGAAAGCCAGTACCGCCTGCTGGCCGCGCTGGACGACCAGCAGATGCAGGCCTATGGCAAGGCACTGGCACTGACCCCGGGCATGCGCCTCAAAGCCGATCTGGTTCTGGAGAAGCGTTCGCTGCTGGACTGGCTGCTGGAACCGCTGCTGGCGGCGAAACGACGGCAGGAATGAGGTTGACGGTCGGCGCTGCTGTGGGCGCCGCTGCGGTGGGCTTGCGGGTATCGCCCACCACCCTGCCCTGGTCGATGCGCACCAGACGGTCGGCCAGGCGCATGGTGTCGGGGCGGTGGGTGATCAGGATGCGGGTGATATCCAGCTGCGCCAGCGCCTGGTAGATGCGGCTCTCGCGCGCTACGTCCAGGTTCGCGGTGGCCTCATCCAGCACCAGGATGCTGGGCTTGCGGTACAGCGCACGGGCCAGCAGCAGGCGCTGCTTCTGGCCGCCGGAGAGGGTCGAGCCCATGTCGCCCACCAGCGTTTCCAGCTGCATCGGCATGCGCTGCACATCCTCCTTCACTGCCGCCATTTCCAGGCACTGCCAGACCAGCGCGATGTCCGGGCGCTCGGCGAAGAAGGTCACGTTCTCCACGATCGAACCGGTCAGCAGCTCATCATCCTGCATCACCACGCCCATCCGCTGACGGACCACGCGCGGCCCCCAGCTGGCGATGTTCAGCCCGTCATAGAGCAGCTCGCCGGCGCTGGGCGGGTACAGCCCGGTCAGCACTTTCACCAGCGTGCTCTTGCCACAGCCGGACGGGCCGGTGATGGCCACGAACTCGCCCGGCGCAATGGCCAGGTTGATGTCCTTCAGCGCCGGCGCTTCCTGTGCCGAGTACTGGAAGTACACCGAACGCAGCTGGATGTGCCCTTCCATGCTGTCCGACGCCGAAGGATCCTTGCTGAAGCCTTCTTCGCTGGGGCTGAGGGCAATATCGGCAATGCGGTCCGAATGCAGCTCGGTCAGGCGCCAGGCGATGCACTGGTCCACCAGCGTGGTCAGCCGGTTGCTCAGCTGCTGCCGGTAGGCCACGAAGGCATACAGCGCGCCTACTGTCAGCGTGTTGGCCAGTACCGCCTGGGCGCCGATGTAGACGATGGCCACCAGGCTGAGGCCATCAAGCAGGGTGCGCCCCGCGCCGATGCCAATCTGCAGGTTGGCGCTGTTCAACGAAGCACGCACCAGATCGGCGTACTTGTTGGCCCAGATCGATTCGCGCGAGAACTCGCCGCCCATGGTCTTGATCGACTGCATCGCGCGCAGCGTTTCGATGCGCGTCCCGCGCTCGGCGATGTTCGCCTGCAGACTGGCCATACCCATCTTCATCGACATCGGGATGGCGGCCACCCGCATCAGTACGTACAGCCCCAGCGCAGTCAGTGCGACCAGACTCATCAGCGGCGAGTAGACGAACATCAGCACGATGATGCCCAGCGCCAGCACACCGTCCAGCAGTGCGCCGATGAGCCCGTTGGCGATCAGCTGGCGGATCGGGTCGATCGACTCCATCCGCGACAGCGCATCGGCCAGACGGCGTCGATGGAACCAGGTCAGCGGCAGGCTGACCAGATGATGGAACAGGCGCCGGCTCATGTCCCAGCCCATCAACGCCGACGCCCGCTGCAGCGTGACCCCGCGCAGCGCCTCGGCCAGGCTGTTGAACACGGCCACCGCACCGAACCCCAGCGCGAGCGCCATCAGGAAGCCCCGGTCGCCGCGCAGCACACCCTCGTCCACAGCCAGCTGCATGAAGAACGGTGACAACAGCACGAAGCCCTGCAGCAGCAGCGTATAGACCAGCGTATGGAACAGCGCGGTGCCGACGCCGCCCTTGAAGCGGATCATCGACCAGATGTTGAGCGGCGAACGCTGCTTGCGCGGCCGGAAGCTGGGCGAGGAACTGACCTCCACCGCGATGCCGGTGAAGGCCTGGGAAAGCTCCGCTTCGCTGAAGGACAGCGAGCCATGGGCCGGGTCGATGATGTGGTAGCGGCCGCGTGAGACCTTCTCCAGCACCACGAAATGATTGAGCTTCCAGTGCAGGATGGCCGGCGTGCCCAGATGCTGCAGATCGCTGGGCTCGCAGCGCACCGGCCGGCACTGCATGTCCAGCGCGCTGGCCAGCGCGATCAGCTGGTTCAGGTCCACACCGCGCTGGGAGTTGTGGTACTTGCGCCGCAGCTCGCTCATTTCCAGATCCGCGCCCAGCATGGACGAGCAGATCGCCAGGCATGCCAGC
>NZ_JASGBV010000036.1:0-22321 GCF_030053245.1 Stenotrophomonas sp. RS-48 | reverse complement strand
CATGGCCCGGCGCTACCCCATGACCCGCACGAGCGGTAGCGCCGGGCCATGCCCGGCGAGCGCAGCGGCAGCATAGGCACATGTGCCATCAGTCCTGCCCGCATCCGCCGCAGAATGCAAAGCCGTCACACCCTTCACAGGGCAGGGCAGGAGTAGGCTTGGAACTTTCCCGCCGGAAGGGGTTGTCCATGCGTGTGCGTGCCGTTGCAATAGCCATCGCCCTTTGCCTGTCCAGCAGCGTGCTGGCTGCCGATACTCCGCCGATGACCCCGGACATCAGCGGCAAGCCTTTCGTTGCCCCGGATGTGGGGCGCGACTACGACAAGCGCGTGGTGATGGTGCCGATGCGTGATGGCACCAGGCTGTATACGGTGATCGTGGTACCCAAGGGCGCCCGTAACGCGCCGATCCTGCTGACCCGCACGCCCTACGATGCTGCCGGCCGCGCCAACCGCAGTGACTCGCCGCGCATGCGCGACCTGCTGCCACAGGGCGACGAGGTGTTCGTCGACAGCGGTTACATCCGCGTATTCCAGGACATCCGTGGCAAGTACGGCTCCGAAGGCGATTACGTGATGACCCGGCCGCTGCGCGGGCCGTTGAACAACACCAAGGTGGATCACTCCACCGACGCCTGGGACACCATCGACTGGCTGGTGAAGCACGTGCCCGAGAGCAACGGCAAGGTCGGCATGCTGGGCTCGTCCTATGAAGGTTTCACCGTGGTGATGGCGTTGACCGATCCGCATCCGGCGTTGAAGGTGGCGGCACCACAGAGCCCGATGGTCGATGGCTGGATGGGCGACGACTGGCTCAACTACGGTGCCTTCCGCCAGGTCAACTTCAACTACTTCGCGATGCAGACCGAGAAGCGCGGCAAGGGCACGCCGCTGCCGAGCCTGGGCTATGACGACTACAGCACTTTCCTGCGCATCGGCTCGGCTGGCGACTACGCCCGTTTCACCGGCGTGGACCAGCTGACCTGGTGGAAGAAGCTGGTCGAGCACCCGGCGTATGACGCCTTCTGGCAGGGCCAGGCGCTGGATGCGGTGATGGCCAAGACGCCGTTGAAGGTGCCGACCCTGTGGTTGCAGGGCCTGTGGGACCAGGAGGACATGTGGGGTGCCAACCACGCCTACCAGGCGATGGAAGGGCGCGACAGCGGCAACGACCGCAACTATCTGGTGATGGGGCCATGGCGGCACAGCCAGGTGAACTACAGCGCCAGCGAACTGGGCGCGCTGAAGTTCGACGGCGATACCGCGCTGCAGTTCCGCCGCGATGTGCTCAAGCCGTTCTTCGACCAGTACCTGGTGGACGGCGCGCCGAAGGCGGACACACCGCCGGTGCTGATCTACAACACCGGTGAAAACCACTGGGATCGCCTGAAGGGCTGGCCGCGCAGCTGCGATCAGGGGTGCGCCGCCAGCAGCAAACCGCTTTATCTGCGTGCCGGCGGCAAGCTGGCGTTCCAGGCGCCGGCGGCGGGCGAGGGCGACTTCGAGGAATACGTGTCCGACCCGGCCAAGCCGGTGCCGTTCGTACCGCGCCCGGTGCGCTTCGGTGACCGCGACATGTGGACGACCTGGCTGGTCAAGGATCAGCGCTTCGTCGATGGCCGACCTGACGTGCTGACCTTCATCACCGAACCGCTGGCCGCGCCACTGCGCATCGGCGGCGCGCCGGTAGTGCACCTGCAGGCGTCCACCAGCGGCACCGACAGCGACTGGGTGGTGAAGCTGATCGATGTGTATCCGGACCAGGAGGCCTCGGCGCCGGAGATGGGCGGCTATGAGCTGCCGGTGTCACTGGCGATCTTCCGTGGCCGCTACCGCGAAAGCTTCAGCGATCCGAAACCGCTGGCGGCGAACCAGGTGCTGCCCTACCGCTTCGACCTGCCCAACGCCAACCACACCTTCCAGAAGGGGCACCGGGTCATGGTGCAGGTGCAGTCGAGCCTGTTCCCGCTGTATGACCGCAACCCGCAGACCTATGTGCCGAACATCTACCTGGCCAAGCCGGGCGACTACCAGAAGGCCACGCAGCGGGTCTGGCACAGCGCGGCGCAGGCCAGCTACATCGATCTGCCGGTGTACTGAAACGGGGCGGGCAACGCCGGGCGTGGCCCGGCGCCACCTTCCATGGGCAACGTCGGGCCATGCCCGGTCGCGGTGGACCGGGCTTGCACCTGTCGTCAGGCATCCAGTGCCGGGTAGTCGATGTAGCCGTGTTCGCCACCGCCATACAACGTGGCCGGGTCGAGCTCGGCCAACGGCGCACCGCTGCGCAGTCGCGCGACCAGATCCGGGTTGGCGATGAAGGGCCGACCAAACGCGATCATGTCGGCATAGCCGCTGGCAAGGGCCTGCCCGGCACGCTCAGCGTCGTATCCGTTGTTGGCGATCCAGGCGCCACGGAAGCGTGCGCGCAGCGCAGGGTAGTCGAACGGTATGTTGTCCCGATCGCCGCCGGTTGCACCTTCGATGACATGGATGAAGGCCAGTCCGTCGATCGTGTCCAGGCGCTCCACTGCACGGTTGAACAGCGGTTGCGGGTTGCTGTCATGGGCATCATTGACCGGGGTGACCGGTGACAGGCGCACGCCGGTGCGGCCGGCGCCGATTGCTTCGGCGACCGCGCTGACCACCTCGAACAGCAGCCGCGTACGATTCTCGATGCTTCCACCGTAGGCATCGTCCCGATGGTTGCTGCCATCGCGCAGGAACTGGTCGATCAGGTAGCCGTTGGCTGCATGTACCTCGACGCCATCGAAGCCTGCGGCAATGGCATTGCGCGCGGCGACGCGGTAATCCTCGATGAGTTGCGGGATCTCCTCCAGCGCCAATGCGCGCGGCGCGGAGACATCCTCGAATCCATTGGCGGTGAAGGTCTTGCCGTTGGCGCGGAGGGCGCTGGGTGCCACCGGCACTTCGCCTTCCGGCAGCAGGCTGGTGTGGGAGATGCGACCCACATGCCACAGCTGCAGCACGATGCGGCCACCTTCGGCGTGTACCGCGTCGGTGATGGATTTCCACGCAGCGACCTGCTCGGCGCTGTAGATACCCGGCGTATCAAGGTAGCCCTGGCCCAGAGGGCTGATCTGGGTGGCTTCTGCAATGATCAGGCCGGCACTGGCACGTTGGCGGTAATAGGTGATCGCCAGCGGAGAAGGGACGCGGTCGGGCAGGGCGCGGTTGCGCGTCAGCGGTGCCATGGCGATGCGGTTCGCGGCAGCGATGTCACCCAGGTGAGTGGGCGTGAACAGCAGGGCGTCAGCGGGATTCATTGGAGTTTCCACAGCAGGGGAGGGTGAGGTCGAGCATACGGTCGAACGCGTCGCAGCGATGGGAAGGTTCGTTGCAGCGCCTGGAAGTGGCGCGGCCGTAACACGGCGGGGCGTACCGTGGGTCGCGGGTGGACGCGTGTCCACATCGATTCCCGATAGATGGAGAACACAGATGATCGACTATCAGCTCGGCGGCAAGACGGCGATCGTGACCGGTGGCGTTTCCGGCATCGGCCTGGCCGTGGCCGAACTGCTGGCAGCGTCCGGTGCTGCGGTGTCAGTGTGGGATCTGAAGCAGGACGCGGTGGACGCCACCGTGGAAGCGCTGGCCCGGCGTGGCAGCCGCGCCATCGGCATCGCCTTGGATGTCACGGATGAGGCTGCCGTGGAGGCGGCGGTGCAGCGCACAGTGAAGGAGCTGGGCGGGCTGCACGTCGCGGTCAACAACGCCGGCATCAGCGGTCCGGCGGCGAGCAGCGGCGACTATCCCGTCGATGGCTGGAAGCGGGTGGTCGATGTGAATCTGACCAGTGTATTCCTGTGCCAGCGCGCGCAGATCCAGGCCATGCGCGCGGCCGGGAAGGGCGGGAGCATCATCAACATGGCCTCGATCCTGGGCCAGGTGGGCTATGCCGGTTCGACCGCGTACGTGGCAGCCAAGCATGGTGTGGTCGGCCTGACGCAGACCGCGGCGTGGGAGCATGCCGCCGATGGCATCCGTGTCAATGCGGTGGGGCCGGGCTTCATCGCCACGCCGCTGCTGGAGAAGATGGATCCGAAGGTGCGCGCCACGCTGGAAGACCGCCACGCGTTGAAGCGCCTGGGCAAGGCCGAGGAAGTGGCGGCGCTGGTGGCCTGGCTGGCCAGCGATGATGCCTCGTTCGCGACCGGCACCTATTACGCGATCGATGGCGGTTATCTGGCGCAGTGATGCGGTGACCGCAGGGACGGTGGTGCCGGGCATGGCCCGGCGCTACCGGGTGAACGGGCCGTGGTGCGGCCTTCACCGCGATCCGACGGCTGACGCGCAACGCTCCGGGAAACTCCCGGAGACGTCGATGGAACTCAACCAGGATGTATCGATCCTGCTGCGCGTGGCCGCCGCGATGCTGTTCGGTGGCGTGCTCGGTATCGAGCGCGAGATGGGCAAGCATGCGGCGGGCCTGCGCACGCACATGATGATTGCCGGCGCCGCAGCGCTCATCGTGGGGCTCGGCGATTCCGTGGCCGAGCATTTCCAGCAGGAGCGCTACCGCGACCTGCTGCAGGTCGACCCGGTGCGCCTGATCGAAGCGGTGGTGGCCTGCGTCGGCTTCGTTGCCGCAGGCACCATCCTGCGTGGCAGCCGCGAGGACCAGGTCAGCGGGCTGACCACGGCCAGTTCGCTGGTGATGGCCGCCGCCATCGGGATTGCGGTGGGCATCGGCAAGTACGTCATTGCCCTTGGTGTGAGCGTGCTGTGCCTGCTGGTGCTGGCGGTGATGCGACGGTTGGCGGACAGGCTCTAGCGGGGCAGCACCTTCGAGCTTCTGTCATGTGGCGCTTTATTGGTAATACCAATATGTCCGGTAACTCTATGGTCTAATAGGCTCTTCGTCGAAATGGCGGTTCAATCGGCTTCAAGTGGTCCGATGAATCTGATTATTGGTAATACCAATAATCGTGACCACGGCGTCCCATCGCATGCGGTGGGGAAACATTCCGCCCCCCGTCGAGAGCCTCCATGCAGCCCTGGCAACACCTGTACGACCCCGCCGGCAACCTGTGGTTGTCCAGCCTGATCGCGTTGCTGCCGATCGCGTTCTTCTTCGTTGCCCTGGCCGTGCTGCGCATGAAAGGCTGGCTGGCCGGCACGATCACCGTGGCCATCGCACTGGCCGTGGCCCTGCTGTTCTACCGCATGCCGCTGACCCAGGCGTTGGGAGCGGCCGGCTTCGGTTTCGTCTACGGGCTGTGGCCGATCGCCTGGATCATCATCGGCGCGGTGTTCCTGTACAAGGTCTCGGTCAAGACCGGGCAGTTCGACATCATCCGCGCTTCGATCCTGTCGGTGACCGAAGACCAGCGCCTGCAGATGCTGATGGTCGGCTTCGCCTTCGGTGCCTTCCTGGAAGGTGCGGCGGGGTTTGGCGCGCCGGTGGCGATCACCGCAGCGCTGCTGGTCGGGCTGGGCTTCAAGCCGCTGTATGCAGCGGGGCTGTGCCTGATCGTCAATACCGCGCCGGTGGCATTCGGTGCGATGGGCATTCCGATCATCGTGGCGGGACAGGTCACCGGGCTGGAGGCCTTCGAGATCGGCCAGATGGCCGGTCGCCAGCTGCCGTTCCTGACCATCATCGTGCTGTTCTGGATCATGGCGATCATGGATGGCTGGCGTGGCGTCAGGGAAACCTGGCCGGCTGTGCTGGTGGCCGGCGGGTCGTTCGCCATTGCCCAGTACCTGACTTCCAACTTCATCGGGCCGGAGCTGCCGGACATCACCGCGTCGCTGGCGTCGCTGGTGTGCCTGACCCTGTTCCTGCGCCGCTGGAAGCCGGTACGGATCTTCCGCTTCGATACCGAAACCAGCGCCGAGGCGGCCGCCCAGGCGCTGGAAGCGCCGCGCTACAGCGTTGGCCAGATCGCCAAGGCGTGGTCGCCGTTTCTGATCCTTACCGCGATGGTCACGCTGTGGAGCATCAAGCCGTTCAAGTCGCTGTTCGCGGCGGGTGGTCCGCTGGAAAGCTGGGTGCTGAAGATCCCGGTGCCGGGCCTGGACCAGATGGTGCAGAAGATGCCACCGATCGTGCCTGCGCCGTTGAGCTACGAGGCGGTCTATAAATTCGACGCGTTCTCGGCCACCGGCACGTCGATCATCCTCGCCGCAGTGATTGCCATCATCGCCCTGCGCATGCCGGCCAAGGCGGCGCTGCAGACCTTCGGCGAGACCGTGCGCGAGCTGCGCACACCGATCTACTCGATCGGCATGGTGCTGGCCTTCGCCTTCATCGCCAACTATTCGGGCCTGTCGGCCACGCTGGCGCTGGCGCTGGCCCACACCGGCAAGGCATTCACCTTCTTCTCGCCGTTCCTGGGCTGGCTGGGCGTGTTCCTGACCGGCTCGGACACGTCCTCCAACGCGCTGTTTTCGGCCTTGCAGGCCACCACTGCGCAGCAGATCGGCGTGTCCGAGGTGCTGCTGGTGGCGGCCAACACCACCGGCGGCGTCACCGGCAAGATGATCTCGCCGCAGTCGATTGCCATCGCCTGCGCCGCGGTCGGCCTGGCCGGCAAGGAATCGGACCTGTTCCGCTTCACTGTCAAGCACAGTCTGATCTTCACCGTGATGGTCGGCCTGATCACCACCGCGCAGGCGTACTGGCTGACCTGGATGATTCCCTGAGCATGCAGCCGACGACCTATCCGCGCAGCATGGGCCGCACCTGCCAGGCGCTTCGGGCCACAATGGCGCCATGAGCACGCAACGGATTTCAGACAAGGTGGCCGCGCAGCTGCGTGGTCTGGTGCAGGAGCGGCAGCTGCAGCCGGGTGACCGGCTTCCGGCCGAGCGCGCACTGGCGGTGCAGCTGGGTGTCTCGCGCACGGCGCTGCGCGAGGCCATCGCGCAGTTGTCCAGCCAGGGCCTGCTGAGCGCACGCGTGGGCGGCGGCACCTACGTGGCGGAGCCGGCCACGCGCGCGCGGCAGGCGCTGGATGAACCCCTGGCTCCGTACCTGCCGTTGTTCCAGGGCGATCCGGAATACCGCTTCGACGTGCTGGAGATCCGTCACGCGCTGGAAGGCGCGACGGCCTGGCATGCAGCGCTGCGTGCCACCGACGAGGATCGGGCGCGCATCGCCCAGGCCTTCCAGACCATGATGGATGCGCATGGCAAGGATGATCCTTCAGGCGAGGCGGAGGCCGATGCGGCCTTCCACCTGTCCATCGCCGAAGCGTCGCACAACCTGGTGCTGCTGCAGGTGATGCGTGGCCTGTTCGATCTGCTGCAGACCAACATCTCGCAGAGCCGCGAAAAGCTCTACACCTCGGCCAGAACATTTTCGCCGTTGTCCGACCAGCACCGCGAGATGATGGATGCAGTGCTGGCCGGCGATCCCGAACGCGCGCGCGCCGCTGCGCATGCCCACCTCGAGTTCGTGCACACCACGCTGCGCACGCTCGACGACAACGAAGCCCGGCGCGCGCGGGCCTCGCGCCTGCCTTCCCCACACGGTTGACCCCATGATCATCTCCGCCTCCACCGATTACCGTGCTGCTGCCGAACGCCGGCTGCCGCCGTTCCTGTTCCACTACATCGATGGCGGCGCGTATGCCGAGCACACGCTGAAGCGCAACGTTTCGGATCTGTCCGACATCGCACTGCGCCAGCGCGTCCTGCGCAACATGTCCGATCTGAGCCTGGAGACCGAGCTGTTTGGCCAGACGCTGGCGATGCCGGTGGCACTGGCACCCGTCGGCCTCACCGGCATGTATGCACGCCGCGGTGAAGTACAGGCGGCGCGGGCAGCTGACAGCCGCGGCATTCCGTTCACCCTGTCCACCGTGTCGGTGTGCCCGATCGAGGAAGTGGCCCCGGCGATCCAGCGGTCGATGTGGTTCCAGCTGTACGTGCTGCGCGATCGCGGCTTCATGCGCAACGCCCTGGAGCGCGCCCAGGCGGCGGGCGTTACGACGCTGGTGTTCACCGTGGACATGCCGGTACCGGGTGCGCGCTATCGAGACGCGCACTCCGGCATGAGCGGTCCGAATGCTCCGCTGCGCCGCATCGGCCAGGCCATCACCCATCCGCGCTGGGCCTGGGACGTGGGTCTGTTCGGACGTCCGCACGATCTCGGCAACATCTCCACCTATCGCGGCAATCCCACCGGGCTGGAGGACTATATCGGCTGGCTGGGCAGCAACTTCGATCCATCCATTTCGTGGAAGGACCTGGAGTGGATCCGCGAGTTCTGGAAGGGACCGATGGTGATCAAGGGCATCCTCGACCCGGAAGACGCACGCGACGCGGTTGCATTCGGTGCCGACGGCATCGTGGTCTCCAATCACGGAGGGCGCCAGCTCGATGGCGTGCTGTCCACCGCACGCGCGCTGCCGGCCATCGCTGACGCGGTGCAGGGCGACCTGAAGATCCTCGCCGATTCCGGCATCCGCACCGGACTGGACGTGGTGCGCATGCTGGCGCTGGGCGCTGACACCGTGCTGCTGGGGCGTGCCTTCGTCTATGCGCTCGCGGCGCAGGGTGAGGCCGGCGTGGCCAACCTGCTGGACCTGATCGCCAGGGAGATGCGCGTGGCAATGACGCTGACCGGCGCACACCGCATTACCGACATCGGCCGAGATTCACTGGTGCGGCTGCCATGACTGGCCACGGGGCCATGCTGTCGCAGCTGCGTGCTGCTGTCGGCAGCCGCCATGTGCTGACCCGCGACAAGGCGACCCGCCGCTTCCGCCGGGGCTATCGCTTCGGCGACGGCGCGGTGCTGGCCGTGGTGCGTCCGGGCACGTTGCTGGAATTGTGGCGTGTGCTGCAGGCGGCGGTGCAGGGTGGGGCAGCGATCATCCTGCAGGCCGCCAATACCGGCCTGACCGGCGGCTCGACCCCGGATGGCAATGATTATGGGCGCCCGGTCGTGCTGGTCAGCACCCTGCGCCTGACCGGCATCCAGTTGTTGAACGAAGGCCGCCAGGTGGTGTGTCTGCCGGGCGCCACCCTGGACCGGCTGGAGCAGACGCTGGCGCCGCTGGGGCGCGAGCCGCATTCGGTGATCGGCTCGTCCTGCATCGGCGCTTCGGTGCTGGGCGGCATCTGCAACAACTCCGGCGGTGCGCTGGTGCGGCGTGGCCCCGCTTATACCGAGCTGGCGCTATATGCGCAGGTCGATGCGCAGGGCCGGTTGCAGCTGGTCAACCACCTGGGCATCGCGCTGGGCGATACGCCCGAGCAGATCCTGCAGCGCTTGCAGGCCGGTGACTACGATGCCGCCGATGTCAGCGACGGCGACGGCCGTTCCGCGTCCGACCCGCGCTACGCCGACGAGGTGCGCAGGGTCGATGCCGATACACCGGCGCGCTTCAATGCCGATCCCGGTCGTCACTACGAAGCGGCGGGTTCAGCCGGCAAACTGGCGGTGTTCGCGGTGCGCCTGGATACGTTTGAGAAGGAGCCCGCCGAGGTCTTCTACATCGGCAGTAACCGTACCGGGAGTTTCACCGCCATCCGCCGCCAACTGCTGACCGGCTTCGATTGCCTGCCGATTGCCGGTGAGTACATCCACCGAGACGCCTACGATATCGGCGAGCGCTATGGAAAGGACACATTCCTGCTGATCGACCGGCTCGGGACCGCACGGGTGCCCGCGGCATTCGCACTGAAGAGCAGGGTTGACGGCTGGTTCGAGCGGCTGGGCCTGCGCGGCGTGACCGACCGGGTAATGCAGGTGCTGACCGGCCTGTTGCCCTCGCACCTGCCCCAGCGCATGGGCGAGTTCCGGCAGCGTTACGAGCATCATCTGCTGCTGAAGGTCTCCGCACAGGATGCAGCCGAGACCGAGGCCTGGTTGCAGCAATTCTTCGCCGAGCACGAAGGCGGCTATTTCCACTGCACGGCCGAAGAAGGGCGCAAGGCCTTCCTGCATCGTTTTGCCGTGGCCGGTGCTGCCGTGCGCTATCGCGAGGTGCATCGCCAACAGGTGCAGGACATCGTCGCGCTCGACATCGCATTGCGTCGCGACGACGCAGACTGGTTCGAGCAGCTGCCCGCCGCCATCGAAAGTCGCCTGCTGCACAAACTGTACTACGGCCACTTCCTGTGCCACGTGTTCCACCAGGACTACATCGCACGCAAGGGCGAAGATCCGATGGCGATCGAGCACGCGATGTGGGCACTGCTCGACCGGCGCGGGGCCGAGTATCCGGCCGAGCACAACGTTGGCCACCTGTACCCGGCCAAGCCGGCGCTGGCTGGGTTCTACCGACAGTTGGACCCGAGCAACACCTTCAACCCGGGCATCGGGCAGACTTCGAAGGCCAAGGGCTGGGGTGGCTGCGACTGCGGATGATGTAGACCCGAGCCCGTGCTCGGCTGCATTTCCCGGCAGGCAGCAGTCGAGCATGGCTCGACTCTACCCGGGCAACGGTTACCATCGGAATTCCAGCCGCAGGAGCCGCCCATGCCCCCCATCGTTGTCCGCACGACCACGTGTGCTGCACTGCTGGCCGCCCCGATGCTGGTGTTGGCGCAGGGCTCGATCCTGCCACAGCAGCGCGATGCCGCCGGCAATGTGATGGAGCCGCTGGGGCAGGTGCTGATCACCCGGGAGGCAGGCCCGGCAGGACTTTATGAGTGCACCCGGGACGGCAACTGGTGCGTACGCGTGCAACCGGTGGCCGAAGAGGGGAAGCGGCCCACCGTGCTGGAAGTGCTTGAGAAGGTGCCGGGCCAGGGCAAGCCGCACAGCTACCACGTCCGCATTGACGTGCCGCAGGAAAGCGAACTGAAGCTGTGGCCGTGGATCGTACGCCTGGCACCCGGTGTCGGCGCGGATGAGGACGTGATTGACCCGCAGCCGCGTGCCCGCCAGAACGTACTGGTAGGCGCCACGGTCACCTTCAGCATGATGTACTCCGGCGGTGGGGCAGACGCATCGACGCTGCAGCTGGCACGCGTGCGCCACCTGCAGGATGGTATCCAGGTGGACGATGATGTGCTGACCGTGCCGTGGGTGGGCAACGCGATGATCCGTGCCTGCTTCAGCGAGCAGGACATCAGGCAGCGTGCCGGTGCCTGCCACGATGAGTATGGATTCTCGGCAAAGCTGGGGCTGGATCCGGCAGTGCAGGGCATGCCGGTGCTTCGTTACCAGACGGTGGCGACCCGCTTCCCCGCAGGTGCATCGCGTTTCGGGGATTCGCTGGCGAAGGGGCCGTTGAAGACGAAGGACCTGCGCACCGAGCAGGATCCCGCGTGCAGCTATTCGCGTCTTTTCCGTTTCAGTGAGGGCCGTTTTCACCCCGACCAGCCACTGCCGGATTGTGCGGGCTATACCGAACCCTGAGCCCTGTCACGCTGGTCCATGCCCGACGCGCGTTCTGTGTAGAGCCGAGCCCACGCTCGGCTGCTGTTCAGTGGCAGCCGAGCGTGGGCTCGGCTCTACAGAAGCCCGCGCGGTGGTTACTCGCAGCGGGCTGCGGTGATGATGTTGTCCTTGTCCATGTAGACGCGCAGGCGATCCGGACGGATATCCTTGGTGGTAATCGTGGTCGGGCCGATCGGGTTGACCAGGCCGGCGCCGCTCTCACGCGACAGACGACGCATGTTCTCCTCATTGCCCGGCTGGCCGATTGCCCAGCCAAGCTGGCTGGCGTCGCAGCGGCCGGTGCCCTTCACCTCCGGCCCAGGCGTACTGACACAGGCGGCGAGCAGCATCGGCGTGGCGACTGCGGCCAGTGCAAGGCCGACGGAACGGAAACGGGTCATGAGCGGCGCTCCTGCGAGATGGTGGCGCCACCATAGCACCCTGCCCGTGGCGACGGCATGCGTTGGATCAAAGGAGGGGGCTCGGGAGCACTGGCACTGACGAAGTTGGCACGTTCTGGCGGTGACCCTTCACGCCTGCGGAGCGCATGGAGCGCGTCTGCACGTTGCGAGTCAACCCAGCATCATCCTGGCATTCGGCCTATCGGTTTCGCGTCGCATCTGTCGCTATTCACTGCAGACCTGGATCAGGTCAATGCCGGCTGGACCGCGATAGCGCATCGTCGCCGGGTCGAACTGCAGCTGGATCTTCCCGGTACGGATGGTGTCATTCTGCCCAGTCGGACAGTCCCGTGTCGCGTCCAGTGCTGGCCAGGCAGCATGCGGCGCGACAGGGGCCGTCAATGTCGTGAACCTGCCCTCCAACAGACGGATATAGGTTCCATCCGCACACTGGGCAAGGATAAGTCTATCGGTGACATCGACATCGCCGTAGCTGCTGCCGAAGTAGGTGAGGATCGCGTCCTCGCGCCCGTCGTTGTTGAGATCGGGCGTGTCGTTCAAGAAGGTCTTTCCCTGCTGACCGCTGTATGGGCAGTCCTCGTCATTCCCCGGTGGACATGCGCTGACGCGCTTCCCCTCCACCGGTACCAGTTCGATCCTGTCATCGATGGCGGTTGCACACGCGCGTTGCAGCGAGCCGGGCGGCGGAGTGCGCGCGATGGCGACGTCCGCGGCAGCGGAGAGCGCCAGCAGCAGGAGAGCCTGATGCAGGCGCTGCCATCGTGACGACGTCACGGTGAACTTCCGCGCTTGATCGCCTCCCACACCTTGTCTACGTGCGCGCGAAGCACGGGCGCAGCCGAAGCCAGCGCGGGATCGTCCTGCCGGTCGCCGCCGAAGGGTTCATCGCCTTCCACCTCCACCAGCGATTCACCACGTACTTCGTAATACTGCTCGCCCTGGCGAAGCCCAATGCGCAGCTGCTGCGGATCGACGCCGCCACCGCAGAAGCTGTGGCTGGCCAGCGTCAACTCGGCGCGGCCATCCTTGTCCAGGTCCGTTGCAGTCACCTGGTCCAGGAAGTAGCCGGCCTCCAGATCCAGACCTTCGCATTGAACCGGATCTTCCACGCTCCACCGCGAGGCCCAAGGAGCCGCTTGTCCGGCGCGCCGGAACAGCTCCGCACGCAACGTGATCTGATCCATCGCCTCTTCATCGCCCTGCGCCGGCACTGTCTGCTCGCTGCGCGAAAGAAGCAGCAGGCCCGGCCCGTCGATGTCATTGAACACCACTTGCTTCAGCAGCGTGCCCGAGTAGAGGTCTTTCAGTTCCGCATCTGCCAGTGCGGGCAACAGCTCCAGTCGAGCAGCGGGCACGGCCTCAACCTGCCCGGCAAGTGCGTGTGCATTCGTTGCGGCATCGTCTGCTGCATCTGCAACCGGTGAGGACGGCGCACCGCAGCCGACTGCACCGAGTGCAAGCACGGCCAGCACGGCAAGTCGCAGCTGATCAGCGCGTATTGTCGCCAGCCTTTTTGGCCACGACAATGCCGAGCGCCGCGTTGAGGTCCGTGGCTGCCAGTTCATCGAGTTTGGTTTCCTTGAGTTCCTTCTGCGCGAATGGCAGATAGCTTTTCGGCACGTAGTAACGCAGCGTTGCAGGGTTGAAGCGGACAAAATTGATCTGGTCGCTCTGGTTGCCACCCAGCAACACAGGTCGACCGCGGTCCATGGCGTAGACGAACCCTACGTGCGACGTACCGACCAGGGCGACCGCGCCAAACACCGGTTCGTCGATCTGGCTGAAGCGCGTGGTGTCGGCGGCGAACGAACGCGCACGGTACGGGTGTGGAGATGATATAGCGTATCCGGCCGTGCGAAGGCACCAGTTCACGAACGATGCGCACCAAGCGTTGGAGCTTCCGGCCAGCGTAGTGAACTGCTTCCCGTAGCCGAGTTCGGAATGGAAGTTGATGGTGCGGCTGATCTCAGCCTCTTTCTTGCCCGCCCATTTGCGCGCCTGCGCATAGGCGTGCTCCACCCAAGGTGCGCGCTTCTGCGAAAACGGAATGATTGCGATTGGGTGGCCTTCGCCCTCGCGACTTCGGGTATCCCGTGCCTGTACTGACGCCGGCGGCCGCACAGCAGCAGCAGGTGTTTCCGGCGGAGGCTTCACCAGCGAGGGCCGATCAGACGTTTGCGGATTCCCGCTGTTGCCCGCTCGCCCGGAAGACCCGGCCGCTGACGGGGGCACGGCTTCGACCCCAACAGGCAGCGTGATTTTCTGGCCAGGGTTGATTCGATTGGCATTGCTGATCGACGGATTGGCGGCCATCAGCGCATCGACGCTGGTGTGATGGCGGTCTGCAATTCGGCTCAGCGTGTCGCCGGAGCGAACGCTGTAGCTGGCTTGACGTGACCTTGTTGGAGTCGCCGGGGCGCCGTCGTTGGCTGCGTCAGCCGGCGCCTTTCCGTAGATCCAAACCACATGACCGGGATAGATGCGGTTCCGGTTGCGGATATGGTTGTTGCTCACCAGATCGTCAACTGAGGTCTTGAACCTGCTGGCGATCGAGGCGAGAGTGTCGCCTGGCTGCACCACGTAGCGCAGCGGTGTGCGCTTCTCCTTGCTGGGCTGCGTTGGAGTGTGTGGTTGCGAATTCCCGCCGACCGTCATCATGTTGCGCGCAAATACCAGGGACGCTGAGGCCTGCTGAAGCGCAAACTGGCCGATTCGGCTTCCAATCTTGCCTGATTCCTCAAGGAAGAGCTCTATCACTTCTCCTGGCTGGCGGGTGATGAATGTCGGCAGCGCCCCGTGCTCATTGGTGGTGACCTTCTTCTCGCCCGTATTGCTGCTACGCACGATCACGGGCGTTGCCGGCATCGGTCGGGCGCCGTCAGACAAGGTGACCTGCGTGGCGTGCACGATCCGTTCCTTGCGTGTCTCAGGCTTTGCATTGAAGCCCTCATATTGCTCCATCGCAGCGATCATGCCGTTGAACTGCTCATCGGTCATGTCCTTGATGACCGTCTGGTCGGTGGCACCAGATCGCTTGCGCACGTATGCCAGATAGGCCGCTGTGTCGTTTTCCGATTCCGGCGCATAGGTATGCATGGCGTTGTACAACGTCATGTCGTTGTACTTGCGGCGCAGCAGTGCGCGCTTCTCGGCGCGGCCATCCTCGGCCGTAGGAAAAATGGCGAACTTGCCGCTCTTCGTATCGGCCTGGCCGATCATCTTGGCGTACTTTCCGCCTGGACGCAGGTTGCCGGGGTTGTTGAGCAGCCAAGCCAGCGAGCCGCCACTGCGGATGAGCTTGTCACCGTTGTCGGCGGTGAACTCCACAGTGCGCGTATCCTTGTTGAAAACCGCGCTGATGTAGGTAGGCATTCCGTGTCGTCCTATCGGGGCGTCAGCGTGCTCAGGGCCTGTGCGACATCAACGCCCTGGGGCAGACGGCGGGTGGAATCGAGCACCAGTACCCAGCGCTCCTCGTCGGGCTGCTGCTTGAGAAGGTAGCGTTTCAGCTCGACGGCAGCGTCGTCGTCGTATGGCGTGTCCTTGAAGGACAACTCAGCGATGTAGAGGACCACCTTGCCCGCCTCGACCCGCACACGCGCGTCGCGGAGCGGGAAGTCAGCCGTGGCCGTGGCCTTTACGAGGAAATCCACCGGCGGCGCATCGTTGCGTGGGAGCAGCGGAAGCTGGTTCCACACGGCTTCGTTGGCAATCGGACGGTACTGGAAGCTGTAAACATGGAAACTGTGGGCATTGGAATGACTGACATACCCGGAATTCACGCGCAACGTACCTTGAGCGGTCTTGATGTCAGTGCTGCCGGTCGAATACTGCTGCGCATTGGCGGAGGGGCCCATGCACAATGCGAGCAGCAGCAGGAAGTGTCGGATGATCATGTTGATGACGGGGGTTCGTTGAGCAGTTCCAGGATCTGTTCGGGCGTCAGGGCGCCGGTCGCATCGGCCGCGTCCAGGTTCCCGAGGAAGGGGTCGCTGCCGTCGCTGTCGGGTGTGTCGCCGTCATTCTCGGGTGGGCGGCCCGGCGCCGACACCAACATTTCCCAGGTGTCATCGCCAACCTCCAAGGTCAGCGGCCGACCCAGGCCATCGGCCATCACGCGGGGCAACCGACCGTCCTCACCGATGGTTCCGCTGGCGACCTGTTCGCCTTCGTTGTTGAAGATGCGGTAGGCCTTGTCCTTCCACCCCATTTCCGTGGCCAGTACATCGGCGCCTTCCAGCGCGAAGCGCAGGCTTTCCTTGAACGAGTACAGCCCACTGGGAAGTACCGGCATGGACGGCGCATCACTTCCCCCCCCCATGAACGGATGCTCGCCCGCCTTCACCTTGAACTCGCCCGGGCAGCTGAACGTGATGTTGCCGCCCTCCAGGGTGATCGCGCTGCTGCCGGCCTGCAGCACCACTTTGCTCTGCGCCAGCACATCGATGCGGTCATCGGTGGCGGTGATGGTCAGTGCCTGGTCGCTCAGCAGCTCCAGTTCGCCATCGTTGGCCTGCAGGCTGACCGGGCCCTGGGCGGCGATCACCCGCAGCGGGCCGCTCTGCGCGAACAGTGAGACGTGCTCGCCGGACACCGTGGCGATGGTCTCGCCTGCGCTGATGTGCAGATCCTGCTGCACCGTCATCTGCAGGTTCTGCCCGGCGTAGGCCACCGCGCTGGCTGGCGTGGTCCAGGCAATGTGGTGCGGTGCTTCGGCCAGCAGCAGCGGCTTGGCCAGACGCTCCACCGGCTGGTCACCCGGGCTGCGGCCATCGCCGCCCGGCTTCATCGCGCTTTGTCCGTTGACCTCGCCTTCGTAGCGTCCCTGTGCCTGCGGATCGATCTGCTCGCGCAGCTGCTTTGTGCGCTCGAACTCGGCCAGTCCGGGCACCTGCTGCTGGGCCAGGGTCTGCTGCATCTGCTCCAGGCTGCGCTCGGCGCCCTTGAGCTGCGCCACCACGCTGGCGTTGTCCATGACCGTGGAAGCGGCCCGCTCCTGCGCGCTGGCGGACAGCAGCAGGCCTTCGGCCGCATGCACGTTGCCCCAGCCCTGCGTGGCCAACTCGAAGCCCTCGCCGCGCAGGGCGCCGCGGGCGGTGTTCTGGTGCGCGATCAGGTAGCCCAGCTCCAGCCGGCTGTCGGCCAGCGAGCTGTGCAGGCGCGTACGCAGCTGGCCCGGCGTGTCATCAATCACCCATTGCTGGGTGCCGCTGCCGTCATGGGCCTGGGTGTGCAGGCCGCTGAGTACGCCGGGATGGCGCGCGTTCTCATCGATGCCGCCGCCGAAGGGTGGGGCGACCTCACCGTTGTAGAGCTGGCCGGTGACGCGCGGCTGGTCGATGTCACCGTGCAGGAATTCCACCAGCACTTCGCTGCCGATGCGCGGCAGGAAGGCCGTGCCCCAGTTCGGGCCGGCCACCCATTCGGCCACCGACACCCAGCTGCCGCTGGTGTGGTCGCCGGGCGCATGGCCGGTCTGGGCGCTGCCGGTGTCGGTCAGACCGCCCGGATTGGGCTGGCTGCCGCGCTGCCAGCCGAACTGGATGCGCACCTGGTGTTCGCGGTTCGGGCTGACGGCCGCATTGGCCACACCCACCACGCGTGCGGTCTGCGGGCCATGCAGGGTGGGGCGGTCCTGCGGCAGGGCGCGCAGCGGCACTCCGGCGCCGGTGGCGAGGAAGGCGTTGCGGTAGGCGCCGCGCTCCAGATCGGTACTGCCGAGCAGCTCGGCGATGCCCTGGCCCAGATTGTTGACGGCGACATGCTGCACGGCCAGCAGCTGGAAGCACTGGCCCTCATGCTGCGGATGCTGGGCCAGGCTGAAGGTGCTGCCTGCGGCCAGCTGGCGCTCGCTGCCGCTGCCGCTGTACAGCACCTGGCCAACGCGCAGTGCGTCCAGCCGCGCCTGCGCTTCGGCGTCGGCCCAGGCGGGCTGGGCGAAGCGACCAGCACGCGGCTGCACATAGACCTCCAGCGCGGGCAGGGTGCCGGCATCGGCACTGGACTGCGCCGCCACGGCGTTGACCTGTTCGCTGTGCCAGCTGGCGACGGTACTGGCGTTGGGCACCAGCTGCTGGCGTTCGGCGAAGGCAGTGATGCCATCGCTGCTCTCGGCCATGTCGGCGCGATGGAAACGCACGCGGCCCACATCGGGCAGTTCGGCGCCGGGCTCGAACACCACCAGGGTGTGGGCGGCATCGCCCTCCTGCGCCTGCTCGATGCGCCAGGCCAGGCCAGCCTCGGACAGCAGGCGGGTGACGAAGGCCCAGTCGGTTTCGCGGTACTGGGTGGTGATCGCGCGGGCCGGCAACTGGGCCTGCACGTCGAAGCGGAAGGCGGCCTGCGGGTAGTCGGCGAAGATCTGCTCGCAGATCGCGCGGGTGTCCTGGTCCTGGAAAATCACTGCGTTGCGGCGAAGGCGCAGCAGGGCGGTCCAGGGTTCGAGGGTGAGCCGGTAGCGGGCCAGCCCGCCGTCGCTTCCCAGCTGCGCCGCCTCGGTGCACAGCCCGTGCCACTGCCGCAGCGCGCCATCGGCCTGGCGCAGCTGCAGGGTCAGCGGCTGCTCCAGCCACGGCTCCAGTTCCAGGAACGCATCGGTGGCCAGGCAGTCGATCTGCAGGCGGTTGTCACCGCACACCGATTCGGTGCCTTCAAACCGCTCGACCACAAGGCCCTCGTCAGGGCCCTTGAGCTGGATCAGGCGATCCCGATGCGACAGCGAGGCGAGGGAAGCAAGCAGCGTGGAGCGCGAGATGTCCATATCGTCAGGCTCATGGGAGGGTGATCGTAATGTGGGCGGTGCGCTCGGGCATCTGCACCACGTCGTTGTAGGCGGCCAGCTGCTGACGGGTTTCGTGTCCGAGGTAGGCGCGCATGCCGAAGAACGCGACGATGCCGAAGCAGCCGACAACCACGGCCGGCAGCCACAGCGGCACGACCCGGCGCAGGCCATGGCGCACGTTGTCGGGCGGCAGCGCGTGCGGGGCGAAGCCGTGGCGCTTGCCCTTCAGGTAGACGATCTCGTCACCCAGGCGCGCGGTCAGATAGCCCAGCTTCTCGGTGCCTTCGATACGGTACTTGCCCTCGAAGCCCATCAGCAGGCAGTAGTGATAGACCTCCAGCGACGGCAGGCGCGCCGCGCCCTGGCGGCGCAGTTCTTCCAGCCGGTCGAAGAAGTGCTCGCCGGCGAGGTGCTCGCCGAACAGGCGCAACTGCAGCGGATTGCGTTCCCAGGTTTCGTGCAGCGGCGACGGCTGCGACAGGATCGCCTCATCCACCGCGGCGCAGAACGCGTATTTGGCGGCGTAGACATCTTCGGACGCCACGCCAAGCCGCATCGCGTTGCGTTCGACGCCATCGAGGAACTTCTGCACCGTCTGCACGAAGCCCTCTGCGTCGTGCGGCAACTGGCCACGCTTGAGCAGAAGCAGCAGGTAGAAGCCGTCGGACATCAGATCCTGCAGGCTCTGCGGATTAGCCGCCTGCGGCGTCGGATTGACCATCGCGCCATTGGCGGTCAGCGACGGCATCGGGCCCGGGGTCGGGGGCAGGGGGGAATTCATCATGAGGTCACCGCCACAAGTTCCATCTTCAGCTCGGCAATGCCGGCCGGCACATAGATCATCACCGACTGCGCCTTGAGCATGCGCTCATACAGCGCACCGCGCGAATCAAATTCGAAGTAATGGCTGCCCGGGCGCACCGGGATCGCTGCCGGCACCTGCGCGGCGTGGGTAAGCTTCACGCCTGGCAGTGCGGACAGCACGCACTTCTCGACGTCGTCCGGCGCGCCGACCTTGAAGCGCACCGGGACGCTCTGGATCAGCTCCTGCGCCGGCAGCGAGGCGGAGACGGACAGGTAGAACGAGGCGTTCCCGTCGATCCGCTGCGAGTCCAGCCGACCGAGGTGGTAGGACGGCTTGACCTCGTTCAGCGCGATCTTGAAGTAGCGCGTGGAGATCACCGTATCCAGCAGTGCCCGCACGATCTCCAGCAGCTTGCGGAACGAAGCTTCCGGCTGGTCGTGGCGGTACACCGGCAGGTCGCCCAGCTGGTAGGCGTTGGAGAAGGTCAGCAGTGCGCCCGCCATGCGCAGCAGTTCCTGGTGCAGGCGCTCGGGATGCAGCTGCGGATGATGCAGCAGATGGGCCAGCGCGCTGAAGGAACTGTTGATCGTATGCAGCAGCCAGAACGACGCGATGTCGCCCGAGCGGAATTCGATGATGTTCTGCGACGTCTGCCGATGCAGCCCGTACAGCGCATCGACCTTGGCCTGCAGCGCATCGAGCACCGCACGCAGTTCACGATGCAGGAATGGCGAGGCCTGCAGCTGCGCGCAGGGCGGGATGAACTCATCGTCCAGCTCGAAGCCGCCGCTGGAGGTGCGGCGCACACGCGCCACCGGCACGGTGGCATAGGCATCACGGGGCTGGTCGTCGGTAAGCAGCTTCACCGCCTTGCTCAGGTAGGCCAGTTCGGCCTCCACCGCATCGGTGAACAGGTCCTGCGTATCGCGGTTGGCCTGCCGATAGCGCGCAAGCACGGTGCCTTCCGCATCGGTGCAGTTGGCGCCGTCATCGCGCAGCAGCGGAAGTGCCAGGTAGATCACCGTGGACTGCACGCCAGGCGGCAGATCCTGCAGCGACACCGCGTCCGGCAGGCTGTCGTGGGCGGGGGCATCGTAGGTTTCGCCATCGGGAAACACCGCCGACAGATCGAGCGGCCTCAACGTGCCGCCGGACAAGGCATGGGGGTCGAAACGCACGCGGCGCGCGCCCCACGCGTACGGGTGCAGCGTCTGCGAAAGATCCTGCAGCCGTGCCTCGTGATACGCGTCCTGGCGCTGGAAATGCTGGGGCCGCAGGAACAGCCCTTCACCCCAGAGAACCTTCGACATCCTGCTTACATAAGCCACATTCAATCCTTGGAAATACCTTGAAAGGTTGCCCCTTGGGGGGCCGGTTCCGCCGTCCTCGCGTTCCGCTGCGGCGAAGGCCCTGCCTTGCAATGTGAAAGTGTGAATCACATCGCACATTGATTGCGGCGGGGCAAACGTTGCGCGGAAGATACTATCGCATTGCGGCAATTTGAGTGCCAGAATTCCGACGCGGTCCTATTTCGCGCCTGCACAGCGGATCGAGGCAAGACTGCCCGGATCGCCGGAAAGTCGTGTGAGCAGGGCCTTGCTGTCGCTGGTCAGGGCACAGGCGTGGACACCGATGGTCACACCGTCCTGCGGCAGGGTCTTGCCCTTGGTGTCGAACGCGAGCCGCCAGCGGTTCTCGGCGGGGGCGCGGAACAGGGCGACCACGCCCAGCACTGCACTTCCTTCACTCAGCTGCTCGGACAATTCCTGCCGGGCCCCAGGGGTCAGCACCACCTCATTGACCGACAGCAGGTCGGCACCGAGGGCGGCCTGCTCTCCGGCCTGGTCCAGGAATGCGTTGAAGGGCGCCTGTTCGAACCGTTGCAGGCTGCGCAGGTGGTAGACCTTGACCACCGCCGCGCTCGCCCGCTTGTCGTTGCCGGCATTGAGGTTGGTGCCGGCATACAGGCGCAATGGGACGGTCGGTGGCGCTTTCGGCTTTTCCTCGCGGATGCCGACGGCCTGCAGCGTCTTGTCCATCGCTTTCCCGAGCTTGCTGTCGCTGGCGCAACCGGCAAGGGAACCCGAAACAATGAAGGAGAAAATCGTGACGGATATCACGCGGCGAAATGAGGAGAGTTGCGCATTCATCTGGAGTCGGCGGGCTCGAAGGGCGGGGTGAAAGTCACGTATGCAACGGATTTCGCTCGCGGATATCACATTGGAATGTGAAGAATGTGTCTATCAAAACCGCCACATTCTTGACGAAATTCACTATACCGATGCGTATTCGCGAATGTACACTGCCGCCGACAGGGGCAGGAATCCCGTGCGGTGTATCGGCGGCGATTCGGCTTCCTTTAGGAACTAATTTCGACGAGGGATCACTATGGAAGTGAAGGCAATGGGGAAGGCTGTCTACCGGCCGATGTTCGCGCTGATGTTGCTGTCGGGCCTGGCGGCCTGCTCATCGGCACCGAAGAAGGCCGAGGTCGTGCCGTTCGAAACGACGCTGAGCAATGCCGAAGCACAGGTCACCACCGGTGGCGCGGATGCCGCCATCAGCGCATTCGAGGAAGCGGCGAAGGCCGATCCGACGCGCAAGGAGCCGTGGGTGCGCATCGCTCAGCTGCAGTTCGACCAGGGCCAGTATGCCCGCGCCATTGTGGCTGCCGAGGAAGTGCTGCAGCGCGATCCCAGCGATCTGGTCGCCGATGGCGTGATCACGGTGGCCGGTTTCCGCATTGCCAACCAGTCGCTGACCCGCCTGCAGGGGCGCGGCGCGCTGGCTTCCGATACTGCCCGCAAGGAAGCGCAGACCCTGGCCACCACCCTGCGCAACACCATGGGTGATGCCATTCTCGATCCGGCGCCCAAGCCGAAGCCGCGCAGCCGCGCCCGTGCCGGCCGTGCCGCCGCGCCCGCCGCTGCCGCACAGCCCGCTGCACAGCCG
>NZ_JASGBV010000035.1:0-4472 GCF_030053245.1 Stenotrophomonas sp. RS-48 | reverse complement strand
TAGTTCAGCTGGTTAGAATGCTGGCCTGTCACGCCGGAGGTCGCGGGTTCGAGTCCCGTCCGCTCCGCCAACTTTCAAAAGCCCTCGGCGAATGCCGGGGGCTTTTTCTTTGCGCGCATGTTGGCCTTGGCGTTTTTGGTCCCTGCGACGAAGCGGGTTACACTGCCGGGCTCGCCAATCAGGCCTTGTGATTCCTCACCATGCTGCAGAAACTCCGCGACAAGACCTCAGGCTGGATCGTCACCGTGATCCTGGGGCTGCTGATGATTCCGTTCCTGTTCGTGATCGACAACAGCTACCTGGGTGGCGTTGGCGCACAGAACGTGGCCAAGGTTTCCGCACCGCCGACCTGGTGGCGTTCCGCGCCGTCGTGGTGGCCGGTACGCATGCTGTGGCAGCACCATGAGATCAGCGCGCAGGATTTCCGCACCCGTTTCGAGCAGGAGCGCATGCGTGAGCGCCAGCAGCAGGGCGAGAACTTCGACCCGCGCGCGTTCGAAAGCACCGAGAACAAGCTGGCGGTCCTGGATCAGCTGATCGACGAGCAGGTTGTGCGCCTGGTCGGCGAGCAGGCAGGTGTGGTGATTGGCGATGGCGCCGTGCGCGAGTACATCACGTCCATGCCGGCGTTCCAGGGGCCGGATGGCAAGTTCAACGAGAACAGCTACCGCCTGGCGCTGGCCGGCGGCAATCCTCCGCGTACCCCGACCCAGTTCCAGGAACTGGTGCGCGAGAGCCTGCAGCAGTCGGTGATTCCGGCCGGACTGCAGAACTCCGGTTTTGTCACCCAGGCCGAGACCGAACGCCTGTTGAAGCTGCTGGGCGAAACCCGTGATGTCGAGCTGGCTGCGCTGCCGCCGGTGCCGGCTGACACGGCCCCGGTGCCCGATGCGCAGATCAAGCAGTGGTACGACAGCCATGGCAAGGATTTCCGCCAGGCCGAAACCGTTTCGCTGGAGTATGTCGAGGTCAACGGTGCCAACCTGCCGGCGCCGACGCCGGCCGACGAAGCCACCCTGCGCAAGCGCTACGAGGAAGAAAAGGCCAAGTTCACCTCTCCGGAGCAGCGCCAGGCCGCCCACATCCTGATTACCGGCGACGGTGCTGAGGCCAAGGCGAACAAGCTGGCGGCCCAGGCAAAGGCGGCCGGTGCCGACTTCGCAGCCCTGGCCAAGGCCAACTCCGAGGATCCGGGCTCCAAGGACCAGGGCGGTGACCTGGGCTGGGTGGAGCGTGGCGCGATGGTCAAGCCGTTTGAAGACGCCCTGTTCGCGGCCAAGGCCGGCGACGTGATCGGTCCGGTCAAGACCGACTTCGGATACCACATCATCAAGGTGGCCGCGGTACGCGGCGGCGAAGGCAAGTCGTTCGAGGACGTGCGCGATACGCTGGCCGCCGAACAGCTCAAGGCCGACGGTGAGCGCGGTTTCAACGAGCTGGCCGGCCGTCTGGTCGATGCCATCAACAAGAGCCCGAGCGACCTGGCTGCCGCAGCCAAGGAAGTGGGGCTGCCGCTGCAGACCCTGGGACCGATCACCCGCGCTACCGCCAGCGGCATCGCCAGCGACCCGGCCGTGCTGCGCGCCGCGTTCTCGGACGTGCTGGTGCAGGACGGGACCGCCAGCGATCCGATCGCCCTGGGAGGCGCCACCAACCACAGCGTCGTGATCCGCGTCGCGGCCCACACGCCGGAGCAGGCGCTGCCGCTGGAGAAGGCCCGCGAGCAGGTGATCGCCGCGATCCGTGCCGACCGCCAGCGCCAGGCCAGCGACAAGGCGGCCGAAGCGCTGCTGGCCAAGTTGAAGGGCGGTGCCACCCTGCAGTCGCTGGCTGCCAGCGAAAAGCTGCAGCTGAGCCCGATGCCGGGCCTGCCGCGTGGCCAGCCGGTGCCGACCCCGGAAATCAACAGCGCGATCTTCAGCGCGCCGGTACCCACCGCAGGCAAGCCGACCTACGGCAAGGTCGACGTCAACGGCCGTGCGCTGGTGTTCGCGGTGAACAAGGTCAATCCGGGCGACATCAAGGACGTGACCGCCGAGCAGCAGAAGCAGCTGAAGGAACAGTTGAGCCAGATCGACGGCATGGCCGCAGCCAAGGCCTACATCGACGCGATGCGCAAGAAGTTCGTGGTGCAGACCACCGAAGCGAATCTGTAAGCCCACGGCGGGCAGAACGGAAAGGCCCGGCATTGCCGGGCCTTTTTCGTGGGCGGGTGCCCGGTAGCAGGAGGATCGCGCGGCGCTGCTGTGCGCCGGTCAGTCTTCCAGGCGAAGCACCGCGCCCGGCTTGAGCACGCTGCTGCCACTCAGGCCATTCAGCGACAGCAGCGCCTTGACCGGCATGCCGTAGCGACGGGCAATGGTCCAGGCCGACTCGCCGTTGCGCACCGTATGCCGACGGCTGCGCGGACGGGCGACGGCGGCGGCGACGGTGCGGGCAACCTGCGGCGCTGGCGAGGCAGCGGGGGCAGAGGCGGGCGAAACCGAGGCCGCCAGCGCCGTCGTGCTGTCCACCACGTCGGCGGTCGCCGCTGCGACAGGGGCCAGCACCCGGGTGGTGCCCGTGGGGCGGCCACCGGCGGCCAGGGCGGGATTCAGGCGGGCGATGCGTGCCGGGTCCAGTGAGCGCTGGGCGGCCCACTGCTGGACGCTGGTGCCGGCCGGCAGGGCATGATCCTTCAGCACCGGCACGGTGCGGTCCAGCGAGGCCATGACGCCCGGCTGTTCTTCCACGTCTTCCAGCACGCAGGCCAGGGCGTGAAGCTTCTCGACGTAGGCATAGGTGACCGGCGACAGGCCGGGCAGGGCCGAGGGCGTGGCGTTCTGCGCATTCATGCCCGCCTTGCGCAGTGCCTGCAGCACGCGATATTCGCCAGCGTTGTAGGCCATGGTGGCCAGCCGCCAGTCGCCGCCGAACATGCCGTGCAGGGTTTTCAGGTAGCGCACCGCGGCCTGGGTCGAATCCACCGCCGACAGGCGGCCGTCGTAGCCGTTGGCCATCGGCACGCGATGGTTGCGGGCGGTGGTGGCGATGAACTGCCACAACCCGGTCGGTCCGCTGCCATTGCGGGCATTGGGCCGGTAGCCGCTTTCCACGAAGGGAATCAGCGCGAATTCGGTCGGCAGGTTGGCCTTGCGCAGTTCTTCGACCACATAGCCGAACAGGACCAGTGCATCGTCATCCTGGTTGGCCAGGCGCGATGGGGCGTGCGCGAACTGCTTCTGCCAGCGCGGGCTGGTGGCCTCGGCGTCGCAGGTGGGTTCAGCCAGGCCATCGCGGAAGCTGGAGAAGATCTCCTGGCCATTGCGCACCGATGCAGGTGGCAGCGAAGAGGCATCCAAGGGCAACGCAGCAGCGGCGGTGAGATTCTGGCCGATGCCAGCGCCCAGCGACTGCGCGCCTGCGGTTCCAGCCAGCCCCAGAGCGATGCCCAGGGCCAGCGGCAGACTTCGGCGCATCATGCGCGGAAGCCGTCTTTCCAATGCCGGAGACCGGCCATGACATCGACATCGTCAACGACGTCGCGCCCCAGGTGCGCCGACACCGCCGCGCGGATCGGCGCGGTGTGCACACGCAGGAACGGATTGCAGTCCAGTTCGTTGGCCAGGGTTACCGGCAGGGTGGAACGGTCATCGCGGCGCATGGCCAAAGCCTCCTCTTGGCGCTGCCGCAGGGCAGCGTTGGCGGGGTCGACATGCCGCGCGAAGACGGCATTTGACACGGTGTACTCATGGGCACAACAAAGCAGCAGTCGTGCAGGCAAGGTACCCAGCGTGCGCATCGATGCCAGCAGCTGGGACGGCGTACCTTCGAACAGGCGTCCACAGCCCAGGCTGAACAACGAATCTCCGCTGAAAAGATGTTCAGCAGTGTGAAACGCGATGTGGCTGCGGGTATGCCCGGGCACGGATAGTACGTGGAACGTCCGGCCCAGTGCCTGAACGCGTTCACCTTCGCCGACGCGTTCGGTGGCGGTGGTGATGCGTTCCTCCACCGGTGCGACCACCCGCGCGCCGGGAAAACGGGCACGCAGGGCCGGCACGCCACCGATGTGGTCGTCGTGATGGTGGGTCAGCAGGATGGTATCCACGCGCAGGCCCTGTTCGGCCAGCGCGAGCACCGGCGCGGCATCACCGGGATCGACGACGATGGCAGCGCCTTCATCATCGATCAGCACCCAGATGTAGTTGTCCGCAAATGCGGGCAGGGCAGTCAGTCGCATAGAATTGGACCATGCCCGCGCTGCAGAGCACCCGTCAAGCGAGCCTGGCCCCGTGGTTCGACAGCGAGCCGGCGGCGGCCCTGCGCGTGCTGGAGCGGCAACTGCTGTTGCCACAGCTGTCGGTGCTGCCCGCACAGCCCTGGATGTGGATCGCGCCGAGCGCTGCCTGGCTGGAAGATGCGCAGCCGGGCGGGCGCGGCCTGCGCCTGTACCGCAATGGCGGCCGCTATGCCGGCGATGCGTGCTGCGG
>NZ_JASGBV010000034.1:0-4998 GCF_030053245.1 Stenotrophomonas sp. RS-48 | reverse complement strand
CGCCGGGCATGGCCCGGCACTACCGTTTGGTGGCTCTGGTAGCGCCGGGCCATGCCCGGCGAGGGTGCACGCGGGTTACTTCCGCTCCAGCACCAGCAGCGGATCGATGCGGGTGTCGAACCAGTTCATGCCCCAGTGCAGGTGTGGGCCGGTGGCACGGCCGGTGGCGCCGACTGCGGCGATCACCTGGCCTTGTTCCACACGGTCGCCAACTTTTACGTCGATGCGCGACAGATGCAGGAAGTTCGAGCTGACGCCGTAGCCATGGTCGATCAGCAGCGTGCCACCGGTCAGGTACAGGTCGGGGCCGGCAAAGGTGACCACCCCGGCGGCGGGTGCCTTCACCGGCGTGCCGGTCGGTACCGCGATGTCCATGCCGGAATGGCCGGCACCGGGCTGGCCGTTGTAGACGCGGGCATTGCCGAAGCGGCCGCTGATGCGGCCCTGCACCGGCCAGATGAAGGTCTGGGTGAAGTCGGTGCGGTCATCGTCGCGGGCACGCGCAGCGGTTACCTGTGCCTGCTCGCGCTTGATCCGTTCGGCAATGGCGGGCGGAGGATTGACCGTCTTCGGCGGTACACCGTTGACCCGTTCGGTCGGCCAGTCACGCGGCGTCACCGAGATGGTGGCCGTTTCGCTGCCGCCGTCCGGGCGCTGCACCTGCACGCGCAGCGGTCCCTTTTCATCACGGCCGATACCGAACACCACGCTGCCGTAACCGCTCACGCGCAGCGAGCGGCCGGCATACTGCACCCGGCTGCCGGCGGGAACCTTGCCGATCACCAGCGCGCCCTGCGACGCACTGGCAGGAAACACCACGCGGCTGTCGATCAGGCTGCCGATGCCATCCTGGGCCTGTGCCGCAGATACGGCCCAGAGGGGGGCGGCAACCAGCACCCCCAACATGAGGAACCCGCGCATCAGCGGTCGTAGGTCAAGCGCTGGCCGGCCGGCTCGCCCACCAGCGTGCTGCCGTCCCACACCCGCTGGCCGTTGACCCAGGTGGAGGCGATGCGCGACCGGAAGGTCGTGCCTTCAAACGGCGACCAGCCGCACTTGGAGAGCACGTCCTCGCGCTTGACCGTGAACGGCACGTCTTCCACCAGCACGAGATCGGCGAAGTAGCCTTCGCGCAGGAAGCCGCGCTGCTCCACGTCGAACAGCTGGGCCGGGGCATGCGCGAATTTCTGCACCACCTGCTCGCGGGTCAGTTTGCCCTCGTGCACGCGCTCCAGTGCGGCCACCAGCGCGTACTGCACCAGCGGCAGGCCGGACGGCGCCTGCGCATAGGGCTTCTGCTTCTCCTCCCAGGTGTGCGGGGCATGGTCGGTGGCCAGCACGTCCAGCACGTCGTCGGCCAGCGCGGCGGTGATCGCCTCGCGGTCGGCCACGTCCTTGATGGCCGGATTGCACTTGATCAGGTTGCCCTTGGTGGCGTAATCCGGGCGGGCGAAGTGCAGGAAGTGCACGCAGGTTTCGGCGGTGATCTGCTTGCGGCTGCCATCGGCCCGGATCAGCGGGCCCTTCTCGAACAGTGCCAGTTCGTCGGCGGTGGAGATATGCAGGACGTGCAGGCGGGTGCCGTGCTTGCGTGCCAGCGACAGCGCCAGCCGCGTCGACTTGATGCAGGCTTCGCGCGAACGGATGTCCGGGTGCATGTCCGGGGTCAGCGCGTCGCCGTATTTTTCCTGGAAGGCTTTCAGGTTGGCATCGATCATCGGCGTGTCTTCACAGTGCGTGATGATCGGGGTCGGACACTCGCGGAAGATCGCGTCCAGTGTTTCCGGGTTGTCCACCAGCATGTTGCCGGTGGACGCCCCCATGAACACTTTCACGCCCGGCGCCTTCTTCGGATCGAGCTGGCGGATGGCCTCAAGATTGTCGTTGCTGGCCCCGTGGTAGAAGCCGTAGTTGGCCCAGGCGCGGCCACGCGCCAGTTCGTACTTGGCTTCCAGGATGGTGGAGTCCAGCGTCGGCGGATTGGTGTTGGGCATGTCCATGAAGCTGGTCAGGCCACCGGCCACGGCCGCTGCCGATTCACTGGCGATATCGCCCTTGTGGGTCAGGCCCGGCTCGCGGAAGTGCACCTGGTCGTCGATCATGCCGGGCAACAGCCAGCGGCCGGCGGCGTCCACCACCTGCTCGCCCTCGCGCGGCGCCAGCCCGGTGCCGATCTGCGCGATGCGACCGTTCTCGATGCGCAGGTCGCCGTCGAAGGTGCGGCCTTCATTGACCATGCGGGCATTGGTGATGAGCGTGGAGGACATGTCAGTGTTTTCCTGTGCAACGGCATGAAGGGGTGTCGGTGCGTTCGGGCACGAGGTCGACACCGCCGGGGTGGAAGGGGTGGCAGCGGCCGAGCCGGCGCGCGGCCAGCCAGCTGCCGCGCAGCGGGCCATGCAGGGAGATGGCTTCCATCGCGTATTCAGAACAGCTGGGCACGAAACGGCAGCGTGGCCCCAGCAGGGGGCTGATGAAGCGCTTGTAGAAGCGCAGCAGGGCAATGAGCAGGCGCGAGATCACCCAGTCATCTTATGCCAGTTGGCATGAAGGCCGCATTTGTGCAGGATGGGCCGTTGGTCGCATGTCGCCGATGGCCTGCGACCGGTACCGGCACCTTCGGGTGCCGGCCAGGTTCCGTACCGCGCGAGGCGGTCCGTGTTCGTCGGACTGCCCCTTGGGGGCCTTGACTCCAGGACTGAATGGAGCGGGGCTGTCGAGGTTGCTGCTGCGGGTCGGGTAGGCTATAAAGGCCCGCTTTCCCGGGCCCCGGGGAATCCAAGGAAGAGCGTTTCGTGGCTGCTAAAAAAACTGCAAAGAAGGCCGCAAAGGCCGCCAAGAAAACCGCCAAGCCTGTTGTGAAGAAGTTGGCGGCAAAGCCCGTTGCCAAGAAGCCGGCGGCCAAGCCGGCGACCAAGGCAGCGTCCTCGCAACCGGCGGCCAGGAAGGCCACCGCGAAAAAAACGCCGGCCAAGGCAAGCAAAGCGGCCGTCAAGAAGGCCGCTGCGCCGGTCAAGGCCAAACCTGCTGCTGCCAGCAAGAAGGCGCCGGCAGTGAAAAAGGCCGCCAGCAAGGCGGTGCCGGTGAAGAAGGCTGCTGCCAAACCGGCTGCGAAGAAGCCGGCAGCCAAGCCGGCGCCGAAGGCGGCGGTGAAAAAGCCGGTTGCATCGCCAGCGGCAAAGAAGGCCGCGGCGCTCAAGCCGGCGGCCAAGCCTGCCGCTGTAAAGAAGGTCACCAAGAATATCGCCACGCCGGCTGCCAAGCCGGCACCGGCCCCCGTAGTGAAGTCCGCACCGAAGCCTGCCGCAACGCAGGCTCCGGCCAAGCCTGTCCCGGCCAAGACCGCGGCAGGTGCTGCAGCCAAACCGGCATCCAAGCCGGCCTCGGCCGCTGCACCTTCCGCGTCGACCGCCCCGCAATCCAAGAATCCCGTGCCCGTTTCGAAATCGCCTGCCAAAACCGCCGTGAAATCCGATCCCGCTCCGAAGACCGTGTCGCGCCCTGTCGGCAAGGTCGCCGTGGCCGTCGCCGCCCGCTCGGCCGCCCCGGCCCCGCGCAGCAAGTACAAGGTCGTCGAGTACAAGACCGACGAGGCCACCGGCCGCCCGATCCTGCCGGCCGGTTACAAGCCGTCGTCGGAAGAGGAATACATGAGCCCGCTGCAGCAGGAGTACTTCCGCCAGCGCCTGCAGAACTGGCGCGCGGACCTGGTGGAGGAGTCCAAGCAGACCATCGAGAATCTGCGCGAGGAAGTGCGTGACATCGGCGACGAGGCCGAGCGTGCGACCCGTGAGACCGAGAACTCGCTGGAGCTGCGCACCCGCGACCGCTACCGCAAGCTGATCGGCAAGATCGACAGCACGCTCAAGCGCCTGGAAGCCGGTGATTACGGCTACTGTGTGGACACGGGTGAAGAGATCGGTCTGGAGCGCCTGGAAGCCCGCCTCACGGCCGAGCGCACCATCGACGCCCAGGAGCGTTGGGAGCACCTGCAGAAGCAGCAGGGCGACTGATTCCCGATCGTTGTCTGGTCATGCAGAAAACCCGGCCTTGGCCGGGTTTTTTGTTGGGTTCACGTTGGCTGTGTAGAGCAGCGCCTTCCGGGTATCGGGTGGAGCCCGCGGGTGTAAGCTCGGTCGCGGCCCCCATGCCGCGGACGGTCCTGCCCGGCCCCACCCACAGGCTCTCGACGCTTCCCTGCGTGCGCGGCCGATGTAGAGCCGAGCCCACGCTCGGCTCAGGCCGAAGCCGGAGGGCAAGGAATAGCAAAAGCAAAAGCAGCCAAGCATGGCTTGGCTCTACCAGGAGCGGTCATGCGTGCGCTCGCGGCTGTTGGGTCCGCCTTGTAGCGAGCCGAGCACCGCAGGGGAATCAGGGGCGAAGAGGCGCGGGTGTCCGAGCGAAGCGAGTTCCGCGCCGTCCCCTGATTCGCCGAGGAGCGCAGGGCACTGGCGCGCAGCGCCGGCTCGCGGATGGCGGCGTGTTTCTTTGGTGACTTTCTTTGCACGAGCAAAGAAAGTTACACCCCGCCGCGGTCGCGGAAGAAGCCCGCCGGGCGCGGCCCGGCGCAACCGCTGCGTGGGCGCACGGAAATGCGCAGCCGAGCATGGGCTCGGCTCTACAGGTTCACTGCAGGTCGCGAAGATTCAACTTCCGCAGCGTCGGGTTCTTCCATGCCGTGATGCCGGCCACGCTCAGCACCGCGAAGCCCCCCAGCACCACTGCCGGTACCAGGCCCAGCAGTCGTGCCATCGTGCCGGCATAGAAGGCGCCCAGTTCGTTGGACGAACTGATGAAGATGCCGTTGATCGACGATACCCGCCCACGCATTTCCTCGGGCGTCGCCAGCTGCAGGATGGTCGAGCGGACCACCACCGACACGCCATCGAAGGCGCCGTAGAACAGCAGGATCAGCGCCGACAGCCAGAAGTGCTGCGACAGCCCGAAACCGATCACGCACAGCCCGAAGCCCGCGACCGCAGACAACAGCACCCGGCC
>NZ_JASGBV010000033.1:0-34064 GCF_030053245.1 Stenotrophomonas sp. RS-48 | reverse complement strand
CGATCGGCTGGTGCCGTTGGCCGACCTGGTCGGTCTGGTCGAGGGGCTGGGTCCGCGCGGCAGCCTGCGCCCGGACTACAGCCGCTGCCTGATCGCGCTGTCACGCGGCGGCGCGGATGCCGATGTCACCCGCGAGTTCGATCTGTCGACGAAGCGCTGGATCGAGGATGGCTTCTTCCGTCCCGAGTCGAAGGGCGGCCTGAACTGGATCGATCGCGATACCGTGTTCGTCTACACCGATTTCGGTGCCGGCACCATGACCACCTCCGGCTACCCGCGCGTGGCCAAGCTGTGGAAGCGTGGGACGCCGATGTCGTCGGCCAGCGTGGTGTACGAAGGCAAGCCGGAGGACATGTACATCGCGGCGATGCACGATGACACCCCGGGCTTCGAGCGCAACCTGGTCAGCCGCACGCTGGCGTTCTACAACAATGAGGTCTACCTGCGCGGCGACGATGGCACGCTGACCAAGATCGATGCGCCGAACTCCGCCGAGAAGGGCCTGCACAAGCAGTGGCTGACCCTGGAGCTGCGCGACGCCTGGACCGTGGGCGGCAAGACCTACGCGTCCGGCTCGCTGCTGGCGACCCGGCTCGATGACTTCCTGGCCGGCAAGCGTGACTTCGAGGTCTTGTTCACCCCGACCGCGACCACCTCGCTGGCCGGTGCGACCTGGACCAAGAACCACCTCGTCCTGAACGTGCTGGACGATGTGAAGAATCGCCTGTCCGTGCTGACCCCGGGCGCCAATGGCTGGCAGAAGAGCGCGTTTGTCGGCGCGCCGGCATTCGGCACTCTGGCCGTGGGCGCAGTGGACAGCGACGACAGCGATGCGGTCTGGCTGACCGCCACCGACTATCTGACGCCGACCACCCTGGCTTTGGCCGAGATCGGCAAGGCACCGGAAACGCTGAAGACCATGCCGGCCTTCTTCAATGCCGAGGGCAAGGTGATCGAGCAGCACTTCGCCACCAGCAAGGATGGCACCCGTGTGCCGTACTTCGTGGTGCATGCCAAGGACATGAAGCTGGACGGCTCCAATCCGACCCTGCTGTACGGCTACGGCGGTTTCGAGATTTCGCTGACACCCAGCTATTCCGGTGGCATGGGCCGCGCCTGGCTGGAGAAGGGCGGTGTGTACGTGGTCGCCAACATCCGTGGTGGCGGTGAGTACGGCCCACGCTGGCACCAGGCGGCGCTGAAGCAGAATCGTCACAAGGCCTACGAGGACATGGCCGCGGTGGCACAGGATCTGGTCAAGCGCAGGATCACCAGTGCCAGGCACCTGGGCGTGCAGGGCGGCAGCAACGGCGGCCTGCTGACCGGCAACATGCTGACGCAGTACCCGGAGCTGTTCGGTGCGGTGGTGGTGCAGGTTCCGCTGCTGGACATGAAGCGCTACAGCCACCTGCTGGCCGGCGCGTCGTGGATGGCCGAGTACGGCAACCCCGATACCAGCGACTGGGAGTTCATCAAGACCTTCTCGCCGTACCACCTGTTCGACGCGAAGAAGAACTACCCGCCGGTGCTGTTCACCACCTCCACCCGCGATGACCGCGTGCACCCGGCCCATGCCCGCAAGATGGCGGCGAAGATGATCGATGCCGGCAAGGATGTGACCTACTACGAGAACATCGAAGGTGGTCATGGCGGCGCAGCCAACAACGCGCAGGCCGCGCACATGGCGGCCCTGGCCTACAGCTTCCTGTGGGAGCGCCTGGGCGGTAAATGACGAAATGAAAAACGCCGCCCCCGGGCGGCGTTTTTCATGGGCGGCGCTGCGCGCTCGCCGGGCATGGCCCGGCGCTACCGGAAATGTTGCAGCCCGCGCGCGATGCGCTCCACCGCTTCCTGCAGCCGCGGTATTTCCTGGGTATAGGCCAGGCGCACATGCTGGTTGGCGCGGTGGAAGCCGAAATCCAGGCCCGGGGTGAACGCCACATGCTCGGTTTCGAGGAAGTGTGCGCAGAACGCCTGGGCATCATCGGTGAACGCACTGACATCGGCATACAGATAAAACGCGCCCTGCGGCTCCACCTCGATGCGGAAGCCCAGCTCGCGCAGCGCCGGCAACAGGAAATCGCGACGCTGGCGGAAGGCCTCCCGTCGCTGTTCGAGGATCGCCATCGATTCATCGGTGAAACAGGCCAGGGCTGCATGCTGGGCGATGCTCGACGCACTGATGTACAGGTTCTGCGCCAGCTTCTCCAGTTCGGGCACCGCTGCGGGCGGCGCCACCAGCCAGCCCAGGCGCCAGCCGGTCATGCCGAAGTACTTCGAGAAACTGTTCAGCACGAACGCGCTGTCATCGACCTGCAATACGCTGGCCGCGTCCACGCCGTAGGTCAGGCCGTGATAGATCTCGTCCACCACCAGGTGCCCGCCGCGTGCGTGCAGTGCGCGTGACAGCGCCGCAAGTTCATCGGCCGACAGCACCGTGCCGGTGGGGTTGGCCGGCGAGGCGACGAGTGCGCCGACGCTGTCCGTGTTCCAGTGCTGTTGCACCAGCGAGGGTGTGAGCTGGTAAGCCGTCTGCGGACCGACCGGGACGAGCTGTGCGGCACCTTCCACCAGGCGCAGGAAATGCCGGTTGCAGGGATAGCCGGGATCGGCCAGCAGCCAGTGCCGGCCCGGGTCGACCAGCAGGCTGCTGGCCAGCAGCAGCGCGCCGGAGCCGCCAGGAGTGACCAGGATGCGTTCCGGGTCCACATCCAGCCGGTAACGGCTGCGATAGAAGCCGCTGATTGCCTGGCGCAGCGCAGGCAGGCCGCGTGCGGCGGTGTAGCGCGTGTGCCCGGCGGCCAGGGCCACCTGGCCGGCACGCACCACCGGCGCGGCCGTGGTGAAGTCCGGTTCGCCGATCTCCAGGTGGATGACATCGTGGCCGGCCTGTTCCAGCGCCTGCGCGCGGGCCAGCAGGGACATCACGTGGAACGGAGCGATTTCATGGCTGCGCCGGCTGTAGACCGGCGGGTGGGGCAGGGTACTCATGCGCCCATGGTACGCCGACCGCTGCCGGCGGGTCCGCACCGTGACGACCTGCAGGGTTGTGGTGCCGACGGGATTGGGGTCAGATCGCTGTTCGGGGAAGGGAACCGATCCCGTCGAAGACCATTGCATTGAAGCGCCTGGAGCCTTATCTCATGAAGCCCACCCTCTGCCTGTTGCTCGCCAGCCTGATGACCAGCACCGCTACCGCCGCCCCCCTGCCTGTTCCGCCGGACGCCGCCCGGCATCCGCACGAGGTCAAGGCCCCGTTCGGCGCGACCCGCAACGACGACTATTACTGGCTGCGTGACGACAAGCGCGCGAACAAGGACATGCTGGCCTACCTGCAGGCCGAGAACGCCTATGCCGACCAGGTGCTGGCGCCATTGAAGCCGCTGGAAGACGCGCTGTACAAGGAAATCGTCGGCCGCATCAAGCAGGATGATTCCAGCGTGCCGGCGCGCGAGCGCGGCTACTGGTACTACAGCCGCTTCGAGACCGGGCAGGACTACCCGATCCACGCACGCCGCAAGGGCAGCATGGATGCCGCCGAAGAAGTGCTGCTGGACGTCAACGCAATGGCCGCCGGCAAGGGCTACTTCAATGTCGGCTCGATGGAAGTCAGCCAGGACAACCAGCTGCTGGCCTGGGCCGACGATGACGTGGGCCGTCGCCAGTACACGATCCGCTTCAAGGACCTGCGGACCGGGCAGGTGCTGCCCGACGTGATCACCGGCAGTTCCGGCGACCTGGTCTGGGCCGACGACAACCGCACCGTGCTGTACGTCGAGAACGATCCGGAAACGCTGCTGACCGTGCGCGTGAAGAAGCACGTGCTGGGCACCCCGGCCAGCGCCGACACCGTCGTCTACGAAGAGAAGGACGACAGCTTCTACATGGGCATCGGCCGCACCCGCGACGACCGCTTCATCACCATCGGCGTGCACAGCACCGTGTCGTCGGAAGAGCGCTACGCGCCGGCCAGCGACCCGACCACGTTCACCGTGCTGGCGCCACGCCAGCGCGACGTCGAGTACGACGCCGACCACTACGATGGCCGCTGGGTGATACGTACCAACGACAGTGCAAAGAACTTCAAACTGGTCACCGCACCGACCGATGCTACCTCGCGTGCGCAGTGGAAGGACTGGATCGCGCATGACGATGCGGTGTTCATCGAAGGCTTCGAGCTGTTTGATGGCTTCACCGCCATTGCCGAGCGCTCCGAAGGCCTGGAGCGCATCCGCCTGCTGTTCAAGGATGGCCGCAGCGACTACGTGAAGGCCGATGAGCCGGCGTACTCCATGGGCCTGGGCGACAACACCGAGGCCGATACGCCGTGGCTTCGCTACGTCTACACCTCGATGACCACCCCGACCACCGTGTTCGAGCTGAACACCGCCACCGGCGAGCGCCGCCAGCTGAAGGTGCAGCCGGTGATCGGCTATGACGCATCGAAGTACGAAACCGAACGCGTCTGGATCACCGCGCGCGATGGCGTGAAGGTGCCGGTGTCGCTGGTCTACCGCAAGGGCTACCAGAAGGACGGCAAGGGCGCGCTGTTCCAGTACGCCTACGGCAGCTACGGCATGTCGATGGACCCGTACTTCAACCAGACGGCAGTGAGCCTGCTCGATCGCGGCGTGGTGTATGCCATCGCCCACATCCGCGGTGGCCAGGAGATGGGCCGCGACTGGTACGAGAACGGCAAGCTGCTGCACAAGCAGAACACCTTCAACGACTTCATCGACGTTACCCGTGGACTGGTGGCGCAGGGCTGGGCGGCGAAGGATCGCGTGGCCGCGTCCGGTGGCAGTGCCGGTGGCCTGCTGATGGGGGCGGTGGCCAACCAGGCGCCGCAGGACTACCGGGTGATGGTGGCGCAGGTGCCGTTCGTGGACGTGGTCACCACCATGCTGGATCCGACCATCCCGCTGACCACCAACGAGTACGACGAGTGGGGCAACCCGGAGCAGAAGCAGTACTACGACTACATGCTCTCGTACTCGCCCTACGACAATGTCAGGAAGCAGGATTATCCGGCGCTGTTCGTCGGTACCGGCCTGTGGGATTCGCAGGTGCAGTACTGGGAACCGGCCAAGTGGGTGGCCAGGCTGCGCGACGACAACACTGGCCATTACCCGATCCTGTTCCGCACCAACATGGAGGCCGGCCATGGCGGCAAGTCGGGTCGCTTCCAGCGTTACCGCGAGCTGTCCGAATCGTATGCCTTCGTGCTGCAGCAGCTGGGTATCGCAGCACCGTGATTGCGGCGGGGTGCCGGGCGTTGCCGGGCACCCCGAACCGTTATCCTTGCGAGCATGAGCCTGCCTGAACCGCCTGCCGCCCAGGACGCAGCCCCGACCCGCCGGCCGGTGCGTTTCCGCTGGGCATGGTGGCTGCTCGCCTATGTCAGTCTCGGCACCGGCATTGTCGGCATCTTCGTGCCGGGGCTGCCGACAACCGTATTCATCCTGATCTCGGCATGGGCCGCCTCGCGCGGCTCCGAGCGGCTGCATGCTTGGCTGCTGCAGCATCCGCGCTTCGGGCCGGCCATCAGCAACTGGCAGGCGCATGGCGCGGTCAGCCGCTACGGCAAATGGATGGCCACGATCACCATGGCGGTCTGCGCCGGGATCATGCTGTGGTGCGTGCCGATCGCCTGGGTGAAATGGTTTTCCATCGGCAGCATGACCGTGGTGGCGATCTGGCTGTGGACGCGGCCGCTGCCGCCGCAGGACTGACCCTTCCGCCGGGCATGGCCCGGCGCTGCCATGGGGGCCGTACCCTCCACCAACCGCTCAGCCGGCAGTGGCTATACTCGGGGCATGAAGATTCCCCATCGAAACGCCATCCTGATTCCGCTGGCAGCGGCCTCGCTGCTGTTCCTGTCCGCCTGCGGCAACAAGGGCCCGCTGGTGCTGCCGCAGAAGCCGGTGCCGGTGGAAGAGACCGTCGAGCCGGCCACCGATGCCGACGGCGAAGCCACCCCGCCTGCCACCCAGGACACGGGTGACGGCAGTCCGTCGGTGACCCCGGACCCGGTGAAGAAGGTGGACGACGGGAATGAGTAAGACCGGTTCCACCGCGCTGCGTTTCAGCAAGATGCACGGCGCGGGTAACGATTTCGTAGTGATCGACCTGCGCGACGGCACCGCGCCGCCCACGCCACAGCTGGCCGCGCGCCTGGCCGACCGCCACACCGGCGTGGGCTGCGACCAGATCCTGACCATCGAGGCCCCGCGCGTCGAAGGCTCGGTCGCCTCGTACCGGATCTGGAACGCCGATGGCTCCAATTCCGAGCAGTGCGGCAACGGCGCGCGCTGCATCGCGGCCTGGCTGGTGCGCGAGGGCAGTGCCCAGGGCGATGCATTCGTCATCGACAGCCCACTGGCCAGCCATGCGGTGCAGGTGCTGGGCCAGGGCCAGGGCCAGGGCCAGTATGCGGTGACCATGGGCGTACCCGCATTCGAACCTGCCAGCGTGCCGCTGGTCGGCTTTGCCCACCCGCGCGAGGAGTATCTGCTGCCGCTGCAGGGCGAGAGCGTGCGGTTTGCTGCGGTGTCGATGGGCAATCCGCATGCCGTGATCGAGGTGGGCCTGATCGATGCGGCGCCGGTCGAGCGCGTCGGCGCGCTGCTGCAGCAGCATGCCTCGTTCCCGAAGTCGGTGAACGTGGGTTTCACCCAGGTCATCGCGCCGGACCACGCGCGGTTGCGCGTGTTCGAGCGGGGCGTCGGCGAGACCCTCGCCTGCGGCAGCGGCGCCTGTGCAGCCGCAGTCACCCTCATGCAGCGCGGTCGCCTGCAGCGCGATGCACGCATCAGCCTGCCCGGCGGCGAACTGCGCATCCAGTGGCCGGGCGAGGGGCAGCCCGTGGTGATGGCCGGCCCCACCGCATTCGTCTTCGAAGGGGAGTGGATCGCATGACTGAGACCGTCGACAAGCTCGGGGCCCATGAAGTCGCTGCCTGGTTGCGGCGCCATCCGGCCTTCCTCAAGCAGTTTCCGGACCTGGCGCTGACCCTGGTGGTGCCGCGCGATGACGGCCCGACCGCATCGCTGGCCAGCTACCAGCTGGAGCTGCTGCGGGAAAAGAACCGCGAGCTGGCGCGACGGTTGGCCGATCTGGGCGCGACCGCCCAGGTCAACGAACGGCTGGCGGTGCGCACCCACCAGCTGACGCTGGCACTGATGAAGCAGGGCAGTGCCGCCGATACCCTGCGTGCGATGGCCGCCTCGCTGCAGGAGGATTTTGCGGGTGATCTGGTGCGACTGGTCGTGCACGTGCCGGTGGCCGGGCTGGAACAGGCCGAATGGCTGCAGGTCATCGCGGCCGACGATCCACGCCTGGGTCCCTTCCGTGATTGCCTGAAGGACGGTGAGCCGATCTGCGGCCGCCTGCAGCCGGAAAAGAACGCGGTGCTGTATGGCGCGCGCAGTGAGGAGGTGCAGACCACCGCCCTGCTGCCGCTGCCGGGTGTCGGCCTGATCGCGGTCGGCAGCCATGACCCGAACCGCTTCTACCCGGGCATGGGCACGCTGTTCCTGCGCATGATGGGCGAGGCCCTGGCCACCGGCCTCAAGCGCTTCCAGGACTGAGCGGAGCGCGGCGGCGATGAGCGCGGTCATGGCGTTCCTGCAGCACCTGCAGGTGGAACGGCGGATGTCGGCGCATACGCTGGACGCCTACCGTCGCGACCTGGATGCGCTGGCGGCATGGGCCGAGCCGCGGGGCGTGCCGGTGGAGGCGCTGGATGCTGACGCCGTGCGACAGTTCGTCGCCGATGAACATCGCCGGGGCCTGTCGGCCAAGAGCCTGCAGCGGCGGCTGTCTGCCTGCCGCAGCTTTTATGCGTGGCTGCTTAGGCATGGCCGCATCGAGGTCAGTCCAGCGGCCACGCTGAAGGCACCGCGAGCGCCGCGCAGGCTGCCGCAGGTGCTCGACGCCGATGAAGCCGTGCAACTGGTCGAACTGGAACCGGAAGGCGAGCTGGGGCGACGCGACCGCGCGCTGCTGGAGCTGTTCTATTCCTCCGGCCTGCGCCTGAGCGAGGTCTGCGCATTGACCTGGCGTGACCTGGATTTTGCCAGCGGACTGGTCAACGTGATGGGCAAAGGCAACCGCCAGCGTCGGGTACCGTTCGGCAGGCCGGCGCGCGAGGCACTGCTTGCGTGGCGAAGCGAAAGCGGCGGCGCCCCGGCCACCCCGGTGTTTCCGGGCCGCAACGGGCCGATCAGCCAGCGCGCGGTGCAGATCCGCATCCGCCAGCTGGCGCAGCGGCAAGGGCTGTTCAAGCACGTGCATCCGCACATGCTGCGGCACAGCTTCGCCAGCCACATCCTCGAGTCGTCCGGCGACCTGCGCGGCGTGCAGGAACTGCTGGGGCACGCCGACATCGCCACCACGCAGATCTACACCCATCTGGATTTCCAGCACCTGGCCAAGGTCTACGACGCTGCGCATCCGCGCGCCAAGCGCCGCCGGTAGCGCCAATCCACGCCCGGCGGCAGTGGTAGCGCCGGGCCATGCCCGGCGGATGCAGCGGCCGCTGGCGCCCGAGCCCTGAACGGCAGCCATCCACGCAGGCTTGATCGGCCCCGGCGCTGTCCCCATGTCCCGGGAACAGCTATCGGAGGCCGCATGGACCCCAGTCAGAACCCCAACGTTTTCCACGCCACCACCATCGTCTGCGTGCGTCGCGGCGAGCATGTGGCCATTGCCGGCGACGGCCAGGTCACGCTCGGCCACACCGTGATGAAGGGCAATGCGCGCAAGGTGCGCCGGCTGGGTCGCGATGGCCAGGTGCTGGCCGGTTTCGCCGGCGCGGCCGCCGATGCCTTCACCCTGTTCGAGCTGTTCGAGGCCAAGCTGGAAAAGCACGGCCAGCTGCAGCGTGCCGCCGTCGAGCTGGCCAAGGACTGGCGCACCGAGCGTCGCCTGGGCAAGCTGGAAGCACTGTTGGCCGTGGCCGACAAGGAAACCTCGCTGATCATCAGCGGTACCGGCGACGTGATCGAGCCGGAAGACGGCATCATCGCCATCGGTTCCGGCGGTTCCTACGCGCTGTCGGCGGCCCGCGCGCTGATGGCGCACACGGCGCTGGATGCGCGCACCATCGCCAGTGAAGCGATCAACATCGCGGGCGACATCTGCATCTACACCAACCGCAACGTGGTGGTCGAGGAGCTGTGACGCTCCCTGATCCGCCGGGCATGGCCCGGCGCTACCGGCCGGGCCGTCTGGTTCCGGTGTCATCGACAACGCATTCGTGAGCCCATCCATGTCGAAGATCGAAGTTTCCTCCGCCACCATGACGCCGCGCGAGATCGTGCAGGAGCTGGACCGGCACATCGTTGGCCAGCATGACGCCAAGCGCGCCGTGGCCATCGCCCTGCGCAACCGCTGGCGCCGCATGCAGCTGCCGGCCGAGCTGCGCAACGAGGTCATGCCGAAGAACATCCTGATGATCGGCCCGACCGGCGTCGGCAAGACCGAGATCGCGCGTCGCTTGGCCACGCTGGCCAATGCGCCGTTCGTGAAGGTCGAAGCGACCCGTTTCACCGAGGTCGGCTACGTCGGCAAGGACGTCGAACAGATCATCCGCGATCTGGCCGATACCGCGGTCAAGCTGTACCGCGAGCAGGCCAAGGTGCGCGTGCGCACCCAGGCAGAAGAACGTGCCGAAGACCGCATTCTCGATGCGCTGCTGCCACGCCGCAGCGGCGGCATCGGTTTCGACCCGGAAGTGGCGCGCAACGAGCCGTCGGCACAGGACAACGAAACCCGCATCAAGTTCCGCAAGATGCTGCGCAATGGTGAGTTGGACGAGCGCGAGATTGAACTGGATCTGGCCGCCAACGTCAGCATGGACATCATGACGCCGCCGGGCATGGAGGAGATGGGCCAGCAGCTGAAGTCCATGTTCGCCAATCTCGGCGGTGGTGCCAAGGCGCACAAGCGCACCTTGACCATCAAGGCGGCACGCCCGCTGCTGCTGGAGGAAGAAGCCGGCAAGCTGGTCAACGAGGACGATATCCGCACTGCGGCGATCGAAGCCTGCGAGCAGCATGGCATCGTCTTCATCGACGAGATCGACAAGGTTGCCAAGCGCGGTGACAACGTGGGTGGTGGCGACGTCTCGCGTGAAGGCGTGCAGCGCGATCTGCTGCCGCTGGTGGAAGGCTCGAACGTGTCGACCAAGTACGGCACGATCAAGACCGACCATATCCTGTTCATCGCTTCCGGTGCCTTCCACCTGGCCAAGCCGAGCGATCTGATTCCGGAGCTGCAGGGTCGTTTCCCGATCCGCGTGGAACTGGGCGCGCTGAGCAAGGGTGATTTCGTGCGCATCCTGACCGAGCCGAAGGCGGCGCTGACCAAGCAGTACGAAGCGCTGCTGGCCACCGAAGGCGTCAAGGTCAGCTTCACTGCCGACGCCATCGACCGCCTGGCCGAGATCGCCTTCCAGGTGAACGAGCGCCAGGAGAACATCGGTGCCCGCCGCCTGCATACGGTACTGGAGCGCCTGCTGGATTCGCTCAGCTACGAAGCGCCTGACCGCGATGGCGAGAGCCTGGCCATCGACAGCGCTTACGTCGATGCGCATCTGGGTGAACTGGTGCAGGATCCGGACCTGAGCCGCTACATCCTGTAACGCAGAAGGCCGCCGAAAGGCGGCCTTCTTGTTTGAGGGATCCGACCCCTGTGCGCTCAGGCCTCCGGCAACGGCGCAGGTACGGTGCCCGGCTCGAACACGCCTTCCTTCACGTAGGCGGCCAGGGTCATGTCCAGCGCGAGCATGCCGTCGCGCTGGAGATCCATCAGATCCGGCTCGACCATCGCGCCATGCAGCACCCCCAGCACGGTCGCGTGCAGCATGCGCGCGGCGATCTTCGGGTCGGCGCCTTCGCGCAGCTGGCCCAGCGCCTGCGCGCGTCGCAGCGCACGCTCCATCCGGTCCAGCGCGTCGCGGAAACCGGCCTGCTGGAGTTCGGTCAGCACCTTGGTGTCGGCCGAAGCATCGCTGCGCAGCATGATCTCCATGGTCTTGCGCAGGCGCTCGTCTTCGGACAGCTCGATGAAGGAATGGATCATCACCGCGCGCAGATCATGCACCGGCGTATCGCGCTGCTCGGTGGAGGTGCGCTCCAGTTCCTGCATGAAAGGCAGGTGCACCCGTTCGATGATCGCGGCCAGCACCTCGCCCTTGTTCTTGAAGTGCCAGTACACGGCGCCGCGGGTATAGCCGGCGCGGGCACCGATCATCTCCAGCGTGGTACGGGCCACGCCATGTTCATGGAAGCAGGCTTCGGCGGCGTCAAGGATGCCTTCCCGGGTTGCCTGGGTGTCCTCTTTGGTCTTGCGGGCCATGGGTACGAGTACGGGTGAAACGTGGCTGAATTGTACCTGTTTACAAACAAACAAGCATGTATGTATATTTCACCTCCATCGTTCCCGTCGTGTGCGTGGCTGTCCTGTTCCGGCACCCATGCCTGCCCGGGCGGGCGTTGTACGAGAGGCCTCAACCCGTTCCCGGGAAGTGTCCGCCGTGTCAGCGCCTGCTGAGATTCTTCCTTCCAAGAGCCTTCCCCATGTTGCTGAGCCGAATCCGACCCTTTGCGCTGTCGCTGGCCATCGCCACGACCGTGGCCGCCTGTGGCGGCGAACCCCAGGCCCCCGAACAGGGGCCCGGCCAGGTCAGCGTGGTCACGCTGAAGTCCGAGACCGTGGGCCTGACCCGCGAGTTGCCGGGCCGGACCAATGCCTTCCTGGTGGCCGAAGTCCGTCCGCAGGTCAGCGGCATCGTGGCCAAGCGCCTGTTTACCGAGGGCGGCATGGTCAAGGCCGGCGAGCCGTTGTACCAGCTGGATGACGCCAGCTACCGCGCCCAGGCCAACAGTGCCCGCGCACAGCTGGCCCGCGCCGAAGCCACGGCCAACGCCGCGCGCCTGAGTGCCAAGCGCATCACCGAGCTGGCCAAGGTCGATGCGGTCAGCCAGCAGGATCTGGAAAACGCCGTAGCCGCGCAGAAGCAGGCCGAGGCCGATGTCGGCGCCGCCCGGGCTTCGCTGGATTCGGCCAACGTCACGCTGGGCTACGCCCGCATCACCGCGCCCATCAGCGGCCGCATCGGCAAGTCCAGCGTCACCCAGGGTGCGCTGGTGAACGCCGGCCAGGCCGACGCGCTGGCCACGGTGCAGCAGCTGGATCCGATCTATGTCGACCTCACCCAGTCCTCGGCCGAGCTGCTGCAGCTGCGCCGCGAGCTGGCCGCCGGCCGCCTGCAGGACAACCAGCAGACGCCGGTCAGCATCCTGCTGGAGGACGGCAGCGCTTTCGAGCACAAGGGCACGCTGGAGTTCTCCGAAGTCAGCGTCGATCCGGCCACCGGCAGCTTCGGCCTGCGGGTCAAGGTGGAAAACCCCGATGGCCTGCTGATGCCGGGCATGTACGTGCGCGCAGTGATCGGTGGCGGCGTGCGCAGCGACGCGGTGCTGGTGCCGATGCAGGGCATCGCCCGCGATGCCAAGGGTGACACCACGGCGATGGTGGTCGGCAAGGACAGCAAGGTCGAAGTCCGCCCGGTCAAGGTCAGCCGCACCATCGGCGACAAGTGGCTGGTCGAGGATGGCCTGAAGCCCGGCGACAAGGTCATCGTCGAAGGCCTGCAGAAGATCGGCCCCGGCATGCCGGTCAACGCCACCGAAAAGGGCGCCGCACCGGCCAAGCCGGCCGCTGCCCCGCCTGCGGCTCCGGCCGGCGACGCGAAGTAAGCGGAGAATTCCATGGCACGCTTTTTCATCGATCGACCCATCTTCGCGTGGGTCATCGCCATCATCATCATGCTCGCCGGCGGCCTGGCCCTGTTCAAGCTGCCGGTCTCGATGTATCCCAACGTCGCTCCGCCGGCGGTGGAAATCAGCGCCACCTACCCGGGTGCCTCGGCCAAAGTGGTCGAAGACTCGGTGACGCAGATCATCGAGCAGAACATGAAGGGCCTTGATGGCCTGATCTACTTCTCCTCCAACAGCTCGGCCAACGGCCAGGCGACCATCACCCTGACCTTCGAGAGCGGTACCAATCCGGACATCGCGCAGGTGCAGGTGCAGAACAAGTTGCAGCTGGCCATGCCGCTGCTGCCGCAGGAAGTGCAGCGGCAGGGCATCAACGTGGCCAAGTCCAGCTCGGGCTTCCTGAACGTGATCGCCTTCGTCTCCGAAGACGGCAGCATGGATGCCAACGACATCGCCGATTACGTCGGCTCCAATGTCGTCGATCGCCTGAGCCGAGTCCCGGGCGTGGGCAACATCCAGGTCTTCGGCGGCAAGTACGCCATGCGCATCTGGCTGGACCCGAACAAGCTGCATACCTATGGCCTGTCGGTGCCGGAAGTGACCGCAGCGATCCAGGCACAGAACGCACAGGTGGCGATCGGCCAGCTGGGCGGCGCGCCCTCGGTCAAGGGCCAGCAGCTCAACGCCACGATCAATGCGCAGTCGCGCCTGCAGACGCCGGAGCAGTTCCGCAACATCGTCGTGCGCGGCGCGCAGGACGGTGCCGAACTGCGCCTGGGTGATGTCGCCCGCGTCGAGCTGGGCGCGGAGTCCTACGACTTCGTCACCCGCTACAACGGCCAGCCGGCCAGCGGCCTGGCCGTCACCCTGGCCACCGGCGCCAATGCGCTCGACACCGCCGCCGGCGTGGATGCTGCGCTGGACGACCTGAAGAACTTCTTCCCGGCCGGCCTGAAGGCCGAGATTCCGTACGACACCACGCCGTTCGTACGCGTGTCGATCAAGGGCGTCGTGCAGACCCTGATCGAAGCGATCGTGCTGGTGTTCGTGGTGATGTACCTGTTCCTGCAGAACTTCCGCGCCACCCTGATCCCGACCATCGCCGTGCCGGTGGTGCTGCTGGGCACGTTCGGCGTACTGGCGATGCTCGGCTTCTCGGTGAACATGCTGACCATGTTCGCGATGGTGCTGGCGATCGGCCTGCTGGTGGACGACGCCATCGTGGTGGTGGAGAACGTCGAGCGCATCATGTCCGAGGAGGGCCTGTCGCCGCTGGAGGCCACCCGCAAGTCGATGGGCCAGATCACCGGTGCACTGGTTGGCATCGGCCTGGTGCTGTCGGCCGTCTTCGTGCCGATGGCCTTCATGAGTGGCTCCACCGGCGTGATCTACCGGCAGTTCTCGGCCACGATCGTTTCGGCGATGGCGCTGTCGGTGCTGGTCGCGATCGTACTGACCCCGGCGCTGTGCGCCACCCTGCTCAAGCCGCTGAAGAAGGGCGAGCATCATGTCGCCCACCGCGGCCTGGCCGGTCGCTTCTTCAACGGCTTCAACCGGGGTTTCGACCGCACCAGCGAAAGCTACCAGCGTGGTGTACGCGGCATCCTGAATCGTCCGTGGCGTTTCATGGGCATCGTCGCCGCGCTGTTCGTACTGATGGCGGTTCTGTTCGTGCGCCTGCCCAGCTCGTTCCTGCCCAATGAAGACCAGGGCGTGCTGATGGCGCTGGTGCAGGCCCCGGTCGGCGCCACCCAGGAACGTACCCTGGAATCGATCGCGGCACTGGAGAATCACTTCCTGGAGAACGAGAAGGCGGCGGTCGAGTCGGTGTTCTCGGTGCAGGGCTTCAGCTTCGCCGGCATGGGCCAGAACGCGGGCATGGCCTTCGTCAAGCTGAAGGACTGGAGCGAGCGTGACGCCGACAACGGCGTGATGCCGATCACCGGCCGCGCCATGGCTGCGCTGGGTGGGATCAAGGACGCCTTCATCTTCGCCTTCCCGCCGCCGGCGATCCCGGAGCTGGGCACTGCTTCGGGCTACACCTTCTTCCTGAAGGACAACAGCGGCCAGGGCCACGATGCGCTGGTGGCCGCGCGTGACCAGCTGCTCGGCCTGGCGGCCGGCAGCAAGAAGCTGGCCAACGTCCGCCCGAATGGACAGGAAGACACGCCGCAGTTCCGCATCGACATCGACGTGGCCAAGGCAACGTCGCTGGGGCTGTCGATCGCCCAGGTCAATACCACCCTGGCCACCGCATGGGGCAGCGCCTACATCGATGATTTCGTCGATCGTGGCCGCGTCAAGCGCGTGTTCGTGCAGGCCGACCAGCCGTTCCGCATGGTACCGGAGGACTTCGATCTCTGGTCGGTGAAGAACGACAAGGGCGAGATGGTTCCGTTCAGCGCCTTCGCCAGCAAGCACTGGGACTACGGCTCGCCGCGCCTGGAGCGCTACAACGGCGTGTCGGCAATGGAAATCCAGGGCGAACCGGCCCCGGGAGTCGCCTCCGGTGACGCCATGGCCGAGATCGAGCAGCTGGCCAAGCAGCTGCCGGCGGGCTTCGGCATCGAGTGGACCGCGATGTCCTACCAGGAACGCCAGGCCGGCTCGCAGACCCCGCTGCTGTACACGCTGTCGCTGATGATCGTGTTCCTGTGCCTGGCCGCGATGTACGAAAGCTGGAGTGTTCCGACCGCCGTGCTGCTGGCCGCCCCGCTGGGTATCCTCGGCGCGGTGCTGGCCAACACCTTCAAGGGCCTGGAGCGCGACATCTACTTCCAGGTGGCAATGCTGACCACGGTGGGCCTGACCAGCAAGAACGCGATCCTGATCGTCGAGTTCGCCAAGGAAAACCTGGAGAAGGGGGCCGGCCTGATCGAATCGATCATGCATGCCGTGCGCGATCGCCTGCGTCCCATCGTGATGACCTCGCTCGCATTCGGCATGGGCGTGGTGCCGCTGGCGATCTCCACCGGTGCCGGTTCCGGCGCCAAGCAGGCCATCGGCATCGGCGTGCTGGGCGGCATGATCGTCGGCACCGCGCTGGGCGTGTTCTTCGTGCCGCTGTTCTTCGTGGTGGTGCAGCGCGTGTTCAAGCGCAGGACCGCCGACTGATATCCGGCAGCGCCGGGCCATGCCCGGCGGATGCCTTACCGCGTAGCTGCCGGGAACGGCCCGGCGCTACCACCGTGACCCCCAAGGTGTCGCCATGAAACTCTCTTCTCTTGCTGTATCCCTGGCCGCCGTGCTCACGGTCGCCGGGTGCTCCACCCTCGCGCCGAAGGACACGGCCGTTGCCCCGGCGATTCCTGCGCAGTGGCCGGCAGAGGCCACGCAGGGCCAGGTTGCCGATGTGGCCACGCTGGGCTGGCGTGACTTCTTCACCGATCCACGCCTGCAGCAGGTGATCGGCCAGGCGCTGGACAGCAACCGCGACCTGCGTGTGGCCGTGCTCAATGTCGAGCGCGCACGCGGCCAGTACCGGGTGCAGCGCGCCGACCGGGTGCCGGGTGTGGCCATCACCGGGCAGATGGAGCGCACAGGTACGGATGCGGGAGTCACCGAGCAGTTCACTGCCGGCGTCGGCGTGGCCGAATTCGAGCTGGACCTGTTCGGCCGCGTGCGCAACCTCAGCGAGGCAGCCCTGCAGCAGTACTTCGCCATCGCCGCCAACCGCCGTAATGCACAGCTGAGCCTGGTGGCCGAGACGGCAACGGCGTGGCTGACCTACGGCGCCGACAGCCAGCAGCTGAAGATCGCCGAAGCGACACTGAAGACCTATGAGGATTCGCTGCGCCTGGCAGAAGCACGCCATGAACGTGGCGGCAGTTCAGCACTTGAACTGACCCAGACCCGTACCCTGGTCGAAACCGCGCGCACCGATGCCGCACGCCTGCGCGGCCAGCTCGCGCAGGACCGCAATGCCCTGGCGCTGCTGGCCGGTGGCCAGGTCGACCCGGCTCTGCTGCCGGATGGCATCGAGCCGCAGTTGCTGGCACTGGCCCCACCACCGGCCGGCCTGCCCAGCGACGTGCTGCTGCTGCGCCCGGACATCATGGCGGCCGAACACCAGTTGCTGGCGGCCAACGCCAACATCGGCGCTGCCCGCGCAGCGTTCTTCCCGAGCATTTCGCTGACAGGCAGCATCGGCAGCGGATCGAATGAACTGTCGAACCTCTTCGACAGCGGCACGCGCGTGTGGAGCTTCCTGCCGAAGATCACCCTGCCGATCTTCCAGGGCGGCCGTTTGCGTGCCAATCTCGACATCGCCAATGCAGATCGTGATATCGCATTGGCGCAGTACGAGAAGGCGATCCAGAACGGCTTCCGCGAAGCGGCGGATGCGCTGGCGATGAACGTAAGCCTGGATGAGCAGGTCAGCGCCCAGCAGCGTCTGGTCGACGCGGCCGAGCAGGCCAACCGGCTGTCGCAGGCACGCTATGACGCCGGCCTGGACAGCTTCGTCAGCCTGCTCGACGCGCGTCGTACGGCCTACAGCGCGCAGCAGACGCGGCTGCAGGCGCAACTGGCCCAGCAGGCCAACCGCATCACCCTGTACAAGGTGCTGGGCGGCGGCTGGCACGAACGCAGCTGACGGAACGCGCCGGGCATGGCCCGGCGTGGATTCCGGTAGCGCCGGGTCATACCCGGCGGCTCTTCGGCCAGACATTCGCAAGGCTCGGTACTACCGCAGGGACCAGCGGCACCAGGCGAATGGATACTCGTCCAGCTGAACCGCCAGCCCCGCACGAACGGGATTGCCAAGGATGTACAGCGCATGGCGCCTGATTGCATCTTCAGTGCGCACCGCATGATCGAAGTAGCTCGGCTGCCATAGCGGCGTCTGCACGCCAAAGTGCTGCCCCAACAGCCTGCTGCTGCGTGATTTCAGCGTTCCCATCAGGCGCGCAAGTGTTCCATCACGGAGTTGCACCAGCCAATGCAGATGATCGGGCATGACGACCCATGCGAATGAATCGCTGAGTCCCATGTTTTCGACGTAGCGAAGCGAATCCACAAGGCATGCAGCACAACGGGGATCCGCAAGAACACGCCGACGTTGCGGTACGACGGTCGTGAGCACATAGTAGCCTTCGATGCGCGAATCGCGGCCGCGCGTTAGGTGACGACTGGACACGCGGCCAGTCTGTGCCGGAGGGATGCATGCGTTTATCAGCGATTGCCAATGAACCAGGTGCGGAACCGCCGTGCTGCAGCTTCACCTTGAGGAGCCGCGCTGCGCGCTCGCCGGGCATGGCCCGGCGCTACCTGTCGGTGGGATTGCGGTAGCGCCGGGTCATACCCGGCGGCCCTTCGATGAGGCGTTCGCAGGTCGTCGCGTCAGGGCTACACCGCTTCATCATCACGGCGCACCGTGTGGCAGGCCCGCACACGGGCCAGGGCGTCGCCGGCTTCGCGTGCCATCCGCTCATACTCGGCGCGGATCTCTTCCAGCCGCTGTTCGTCCAGTTCTTCCAGATCCAGCAGCTCGTTGTTGGCTTCCGCCGTGGCCCGGATCAGTTCGTCCAGCTTGATCTGCATCGCCGCCGTATCTGCGTTCTGCGTGTGCTGGATCAGGAAGACCATCAGGAAGGTGATGATGGTGGTGCCGGTGTTGATGACCAGCTGCCAGGTGTCGTTGAAACCGAACACCGGGCCGGAGATGCCCCACACCACCACGATGGCTACTGCACCCAGAAAGGTCCACGGAGAGCCGGTGGCGGCCGCGGCCTTCTTGGCGATGGTATTGAACAGGTTTCTTGCTTTCATCGTCGTCGTCCCGCTGGGGTGACGTGATGATCGGCGCGTGGCCGTGCAGCCCGCGTGCAGCCCGCGTGCAGCAGGCCTGCTCAGGCGCGCAGCCGCGGTGCGTCCTGCAGGCGCACGCGGCTGGCCTGGTAGACGTGCTGCCAGCAGCGGTCGACGAACTCGCGGGCCTGTGCTTCGCTCAGCCGCGGCATGATCTGCAGCGCATACTGAGTCTGGAACATCTCGTCACGCTGCGCGTTGCTGGCGCGCGGCTGGGTGATCAGCGAATCGCAGGCGAACTTGATCCAGGGTACGTAGGAACCGAACGAATTATGAGGCAGCGCACCGTCGGCATGCTGGCGGCGCCAGTGCTCGAGTTCCGCATCGACGTCGATGACCGGGGGAATGGCAGGGACTTCAGTGTGCATGTCGATCCAATCGGTTGAGGTGGACGTGGAGTGGGGGGAATCGCAGTGTTGCCTGATCACCGGTGGAAGCGGTGTCATCGCAATGTGGAAACAGCGTTGCGATTGCCGATCAGTTGGGCGTGCTCGACCACGCCGAGGTCTTCAGCGATGTCCGCCATCGCGTTGCACAGGCGGACGTGGTCGCGTGGATGGTCGCGCACCAGTTCCAGCTGCATGCTCTGATAAGCGGTCCAGAACAGGGCACCGCGCCGATGCAACCGATATTGGCTCCGCAGGCGGGCGCGGATTCCGTCAAGGATCAGATTGGGCGTGGGGCTTGCAGCGTGCGCGCACATGGCTGGCTCCGCCGGGGTAGGGGGCCCCGGTAACCCCACCGTAGGCGTGCCGGAGCGGTGGGGTGTTACCGCGGCGTGTGCATGCGTGCCGACGGAGTGCGCAGCGCGTCACATCGAACGCCGCAGACGCTGACTGCACAAGGGCCTGCCGCGGATGAAGCATTCATTAAACGCGGGCTGGGGTCAGTCCACGGCACTCATTCGCCGATGTCTTCGTTCCAGATCTCGGGATATTGCGCAATGAAGCCCCCGAGCAGGTCGACGCATTCCTGGCTGTCGAGGTCGATCACATTGACGCCGTTTTCGCGCAGCCAGTCGATGCCGCCCTGGAACGTGCGGGACTCGCCGACCACCACGGTGCCGATGTTGAACTGACGCACCAGTCCCGAGCAGTACCAGCACGGGGCCAGGGTGGTCACCATGATCGTGTCGCGGTAGCGACGCTGGCGCCCGGCCTTGCGGAAGGCGTCGGTCTCGCCGTGCACGGAGGGATCGCCTTCCTGCACCCGGCGGTTGTGGCCGCAGCCGAGCAGGCGACCGTCGTTGTGGTACAGCGCCGCGCCGATCGGCACGCCGCCCTCGGCCAGGCCCTGGCGGGCTTCGGCGATGGCGGTCTGCAGCAGGGCCTGGTAATCAGGTGTGGTGATCATGCGGGGCTCCGGAAGGTCATGGGCTGCCATGATAAGGCGCCGTTCCCCCGCAGCGGCCCTGGCGGTGCGATAATCGGGGCATGAGCGAATCCCCCTACAAATCCGGTACCACCCATTTCGGGTTCCGCGACGTCGCCGCCAAGGACAAGCAGAAGCTGGTCGGGCAGGTGTTCACCTCGGTCGCGCGCAACTACGACCTGATGAACGACCTGATGAGCCTGGGCGTGCACCGGGCGTGGAAGCGTTACTACGTGGCGACCGCGCAGGTGAAGCCCGGTGACCGCGTGCTTGACCTCGCGGGGGGCACTGGCGACATTGCCGCCCTGCTGAAGGAGCGCGTCGGCGCCGAAGGTTCGGTGGTTCTGGGCGACATCAATGCCGGCATGCTGTCGGTGGGCCGTGATCGCCTCACCAACCGCGGCCTGGTGCTGGGCCTGGACTACGTCCAGTGCAATGCCGAGGCCCTGCCGTTCCCGGACAACAGCTTCGACCTGGTCACCATCGCCTTCGGCCTGCGCAACGTGACCGACAAGGATGCCGGCCTGCGCGAGATGTACCGCGTGCTCAAGGTCGGTGGCCAGGCGCGTGTGCTGGAGTTCTCCGAGGTCACCGCCGACTGGTTCAAGCCGATCTACGACTTCCACTCGTTCAAGATCCTGCCGAAGCTGGGCAAGCTGTTCGCCAATGATTCGGACAGCTACCAGTACCTGGCCGAGAGCATCCGCAAGCATCCGCCGCAGGACGAGCTGAAGGCAATGATGGGCGAGGCCGGTTTCGAGCGCTGCCACTACAAGAACCTGACCGGCGGCATCGTGTCGATCCACTCCGGCTACAAGCTGTAAGCCTTGCCCTTGGTGGGTGCCAACCTTGGTTGGCACTCGGCCGCTGCGGTCATCCGCTCTGGTAGGTGCCGACCTTGGTCGGCACGGGCCTGCCACATGCGTTGATGGATCCGTGCCAACCAAGGTTGGCACCTACCCAGGGCGCCGCCGCAGGATCGGCCTTGGCCGCCTTACCCCGCACCGCGCAACGCCTGCGGGGCCGGAGGGAGGTACCATTGGGGTTTGCTCCCCGTAACGGTCCCGATTCATGCGCAATCCGCTGATGCTCCTTCCGTTGGCCGTGGCCCTGGCCGCTGGCTGCTCCCAGGAGGCGGCCGCGCCCGCCGCCGCCCCGACTGCCGAAAAGGCCCCCGCCGCTCCTGTGAACGCCGAGAACCGCAGCCACGACGAAAGCTCGTACGCCGAGCCGGACAAGGTCGTCATCAAGGACATCGCGCTGGACCTGAAGCTGGACTTCGACCAGAAGCAGATCGGCGGTACCGCGACCTACACCCTGGAATGGAAGCAGAAGGACGCCACGCAGCTGGTGCTCGACACCCGCGAGCTGACCGTGTCCAAGGTCGAAGCCGTTGCCGCTGACGGCGCGCGCAGCCCGCTGAAGTTCGAGCTGGCGGCGGCCGACAAGGTGTTCGGCAGCAAGCTGACCATCGAGGCCCCGCAGCAGCCGGCCAAGGTCGAGGTGACCTACCACACCGCGCCGACCGCCTCGGGCCTGCAGTGGCTGGCGCCGTCGATGACCGAAGGCAAGAAGCTGCCCTTCATGTTCAGCCAGTCGCAGGCCATCCATGCCCGTTCCTGGGTGCCGCTGCAGGACACCCCGAGCGTGCGCTTCACCTACAGCGCGCACGTGGTCTCGCGCCCGGACGTCATGGTGCTGATGAGCGCCGACAACGACCCCAAGGCCGCGCGTGATGGTGACTACACCTTCAAGATGCCGCAGCCGATCCCGTCCTACCTGCTGGCGATCGCCGCCGGCGACCTGGTGTTCGAGCCGATCTCCGGGCGCTCCGGCGTCTGGGCCGAACCGACCATGGTCGGCAAGGCGGCCAAGGAATTCGAGGACACCGAGAAGATGATCGGTGCCGCCGAGAAGCTGTACGGCGAGTACCGCTGGGGCCGTTACGACATGCTGGTGCTGCCGCCGTCGTTCCCGTTCGGCGGCATGGAGAACCCGCGCCTGACCTTCGCCACCCCGACCGTTATCGTCGGCGACAAATCGCTGGTTTCGCTGGTCGCCCACGAACTGGCGCACAGCTGGTCGGGCAACCTGGTGACCAACGCCAGCTGGAAGGACATCTGGCTCAACGAGGGCTTCACCACCTACGTCCAGGGCCGCATCACCGAAGCGCTGTATGGCAAGGAGATGGCCGAAATGGAGCGGCAGATCGACCAGACCGATCTGCTGGCGGAAGTGAAGGACATGAGCCCCGCCGACCAGGCGCTGGCGCTGCCGCCGCTGAACGAGCGTGACCCCGATGAAGCCCTGAGCCAGGTGGCCTACGTCAAGGGTTCCTGGTTCCTGGAGTTCCTGGAACAGCGGTTCGGCCGCGAGACCTTCGATCCGTTCCTGCGCGGCTGGTTCGATGACCACGCCTTCCAGAGCGCGAATACCGACCAGTTCGTCGAGTACCTGAAGAAGAACCTGCTGCCGAAGAACCCGTCGGCAGTGACGGAAGCCGAACTGAAGGCATGGCTGGACGAGCCGGGCATCCCGGCGTTCGCGGCCAAGGCGCAGTCGCGCAACTTCAGCAGCGTCGATACCGCGCGCATCGCCTTCACCAGCGCCGGCACCGTGCCCAGCAGCCAGGTCATCGCTGACTGGAGCACCCAGGAGTGGGTGCGCTTCATCGACGGCCTGGGCACGACCCAGCCGCTGGACACGCTGGCCACGCTGGACAAGGCCTTCCACTTCACGGGCACGCCGAATGGCGAGATCGCCATGCGCTGGTATCCGCTGGCCATCCGCAGCGGCTACGAGCCGGCCAATGAGGCCGCGGCGGCATTCATCGAGCGTGTCGGCCGTCGCAAGCTGATCCTGCCGATCTACGCCGAACTGGTGAAGACGCCGAAGGGGCTGGAGCTGGCCAAGCAGGCCTTCGAGAAGGCCAAGCCGGGCTACCATCCGATCACCACTGCCTCGGTCCAGGACATGCTGGCCAAGGCCGAAGCCAAGTAAGAACAAGCGCCGGGCACTGCCCGGCGCTTTTTTTTGTAGAGTCGAGCCATGCGCGACTTTGCAAGCATGCGAAAAACACGAAGGACCTCTGCCATGAAACGACTGATCCTGCTCACCGCCTGCACCCTGGCCCTGGCCGCCTGCAGCAATCCCGAAGAAGAGCGCAAGGCGCAGGAAGCCGCCGCGGCCGCCGTTCAGGCGCAGAAGGAAGCCAAGGCCGAGGACGTGGCCAGGCAGTACGACATGGCCGTCGCCGCGCAGGACTGGGAGCGCGCGCGACTGCATGGCGCCGCGCTGCTGGATGAGTACAAGGACACGGCCGCCGCCGAGCGCATCGCCGCAGGCTTCGAAGAGGTCAAGGCCAAGGGCGATGCCGCGCGCGACCTGCGCCGCATGCAGGCGCTGTGGCAGTACAACCAGATACCGGTCGGCAACAAGGGCAACCAGATTTCGGCGCAGATCTACAGCAAGGAACGGGTGGACGTGGATGGCAGCGGCGCAAAGCCGGTGCAGCTGGTGTTCCGCGATCATCCGGAGTGGAAGCGGCACGCCTACCTGGTGCTGCAGGCGGGCGATTTCCGCTGCCCGAAGTGCACGGTGAAGGTGACCGTGGACGACGGCAAGCCGGTGTCGATGGCCGCCTGGCGGCCGCAGACCGATGAGGCGATTGCGCTGTTCATCACCGATCAGAAGGCGCTGTGGAAGCTGGCGCGCAAGGGCAGGTCGATCAGCATCGAGTTCCCGGTCAAGGCCGGCGGCACCCGCACGGCGGTGTTCGAAACCGGTGGCGTCGACGCCAGCCGCATGCCGTCGTGGTGGCAGTGATGCCGGGCGCGGCCACGGCCGCGCAGGCGCTGCCCGCGATCCGGCACTGGGTGTTCGACATGGACGGAACGCTGACCGTCGCCGTGCATGATTTTGCCGCGATCCGCCGCGCATTGGAGATCGCCGCCGAGGAAGACATCCTCGACCATATCGCGGCGCTGCCTGACGCATCGGCTCAGGCCAAGCGTGAGTGGTTGCTGGACCACGAGCGCGGGCTGGCCGAGGAGGCGTTGCCGGCACCGGGCGCGGTGAAGCTGCTGCGCGCGCTGGCGGCGGCCGGGTGCCGGCTGGGCATCCTGACCCGCAACGACCATGCGCTGGCGAAGCTGACGCTGGAGGCGATCGGGGTCGGGGAACTGTTCGACGATGCCGACATCATCGGCCGCGAAGAAGCGGTGCCCAAGCCCTCGCCGGATGGCCTGCAGCAGCACCTGCGGCGTTGGGGCATTGCCGCCGCGCAGGCGGTGATGGTGGGTGACCACGCCTATGATCTGGACTGCGGCCGTGCCGCCGGCACCCACACCGTGCTGGTCAACCTGCCTGACAACCCGTGGCCGGGCCGCGCGGATTGGCACTTCGCCGATTGCCGCGCCCTGTTGGCAGCGTGGCAGGGCGCATGACCGTGTAGAGCCGAGCCCACGCTCGGCTGCTCTGCGGTCAGATCGCGCTGGCGCGCGCAGGCCGAGCATGGGCTCGGCTCTACAGACAGCAGGCAACGTGTCGGTCGGAAGTTCCGGTAGTGGCGGCCGCTGGCCGGCAGTGTCGACCCAGGTCGACACCCACCGAGCAGATGCGCGGGCAGCTCGGTTTACGCGCCCAGCGCGTAACCGAACTGCTGCTTGAACTGCTCGTTGAACTCATCGAAGGTGAAGCGCTGGTTCTGGGTGCCCGGGTGCTCGACCTTCAGTGCGCCCATCAGGTTGCCCATGCGGCCGATGGTCAGCCAGTCGTAGCCCTTCTGGATGCCGTAGATCAGGCCGGCGCGGAAGGCATCGCCGCAGCCGGTCGGATCGACCACACGGCGCTCGTGCGCCGGCGGGATGTCGTAGCTCTTGTCCGGCGTGTGGATGACCGCGCCCTTCGGGCCGCGGGTGGTGATGTAGGCCTGCACGCGGCTGACGATTTCCTTCTCGTCCCAGCCGGTGCGTTCCTGCAGCAGGTTCGACTCGTAGTCGTTGACCACCACGTAGTCGGCCTGCTCGATGAACTGGCGCAGCTCCGGTCCGTTGAACAGCGGCATGGCCTGGCCCGGGTCGAAGATGAACGGGATGCCGTCCTCGTGGAACTCCAGCGCGTTCTGGATCATGCCTTCGCGGCCGTCCGGGCCGACCAGGCCCAGGGTCACGCCCGGCACGCCACGCACGTGGTTCTCGTAGGAACGCATCATCGCGCCCGGGTGGAAGGCGGTGATCTGGTTGTTGTCGTGGTCGGTGGTGATGAAGGCCTGCGGGGTGAACAGCTCATCGATCACGCGCACGCGCGACAGGTCGATGCCCAGGCCATCGAAGTACTCGCGGTACGGGCCGAAGTCCGAGCCGACCGTGCCCATCGGGATCGGGTGGCCGCCCAGCAGATGCAGGTTGTAGGCGATGTTGCCGGCGCAGCCGCCGAACTCGCGGCGCATCCGCGGGACCAGGAACGACACGTTCAGGATGTGCACCTTGTCCGGCAGGATGTGATTCTTGAACTGGTCCGGAAACACCATGATGGTGTCGAAGGCAAGAGAACCACAGATCAGAGCGGACATCGATGTAAGCCTATGCGGTGAATTTTGGGGTGGGCCTGCCCGCTTCGACGGGCAAGCAAACGGCGCCCTTGGGCGCCCGACGGCGCAAAGGTTACCCGCTGGTGCCGCTCAGGGCCAGAAGCGGGTGATGCCGGATCAGGCCCAAAGCCTGTGAAGACGCGGGTTCAGCTGGATTTTTCCTTGCTCGGCGGCAGGCGGGTTGCTAGGCTTGTCGGCCTCGATTTCTGCCCATTTTTTCGCCATCCCGCGGCGGGCACGACACCCCTCAGGACTCCTTCCTCAGATGTTCAAGAAACTCCGTGGCATGTTCTCCAATGACCTGTCCATCGACCTGGGCACGGCCAACACCCTCATCTACGTGCGCGGGCAGGGGATCGTGCTGAATGAGCCTTCGGTCGTGGCCGTGCGCCAGGACCGTGCCATCGGTGGCACCCGCTCGGTGGCAGCCGTCGGTGCCGAGGCCAAGCAGATGCTGGGCCGTACCCCGGGCCACATCACCACCATCCGCCCGATGAAGGATGGCGTCATCGCCGACTTCACCTATACCGAGGCGATGCTCAAGCACTTCATCAAGAAGGTGCACAAGTCCCGCGTGCTGCGCCCGAGTCCGCGCGTGCTGGTCTGTGTGCCGGCCGGCTCGACCCAGGTCGAGCGTCGTGCGATCAAGGAATCGGCCGAGGAAGCCGGTGCCCGCGACGTGTACCTGATCGAAGAGCCGATGGCCGCTGCGATCGGCGCCGGCATGCCGGTCACCGAAGCCCGTGGCTCGATGGTCATCGATATCGGCGGTGGCACCACCGAAGTGGCGGTCATCTCCCTCAACGGCATCGTCTATTCGGCCTCCGTCCGCATCGGTGGCGACCGCTTCGACGAGTCGATCACCAACTACGTGCGCCGCAACCACGGCATGCTGATCGGTGAAGCCACGGCCGAGCGCATCAAGGTGGAGCTGGGCTGTGCCTACCCGCAGGCAGAGGTGCAGGAGCTGGAGATTTCCGGCCGCAACCTCGCCGAGGGCGTGCCGAAGATGATCAAGATCAGCTCCAACGAAGTGCTCGAAGCCCTGCACGAACCCCTGTCGGGCATCGTCAGCGCGGTCAAGCTGGCCCTGGAGCAGACGCCGCCGGAACTGTGCGCCGACGTCGCCGAGCGCGGCATCGTGCTGACCGGTGGTGGCGCCCTGCTGCGCGACCTGGATCGCCTGATCTCCGAGGAGACCGGCCTGCACGTGCAGGTGGCCGACGATCCGCTGACCTGCGTGGCCCGCGGCGGTGGTCGTGCGCTGGAGCTGGTCGACATGCACGGCAACGAGTTCTTTGCGCCGGAATAAGCCGTCCCGGCCGTTCCTGCCCGCAGCGCCCCTCCGGGGTGCGGCCCGTCGCGTTGGCGGGCCGGCACCGGCGGGGCGTCCGCGTGTTTCCCCTCCGCCTTCTGCCAGTTGAATCGTTGCCGTGCCGCCCTACGCCGGTCCTCCCGTTGCTTCCCGATCCGGTGATGCCGCCAGCCCGCTGCGGCTGCTGGCCTATCTCGCGCTGGCCATCACCCTGATCGTCCTCGACGACCAGGCCGGCTGGCTGGCGCGCCTGCGTGAACAGGCCAACACCCTGGTGCAGCCGGTCTGGGCCCTGGCAGGCCTGCCGGGCAAGCTGGGCAGCCAGGTCAAGGACAACGCGGCCAGCCACAGCCAGCTGGTCAGCGAGAACCGCGAGCTGCGCAACCAGCTGCTGCTGGCCAACGCCCGCCTGACCCGTCTGCAGACCGCTGCGCTGGACAATGCCCAGCTGCGCGAACTGTTGAACGTGGCCGAGCGCAGCGGACTGGACGTGCAGTTGGCGCCGATCCTCGATATCGACCTGGATCCGGTGAAACAGCGTCTGGTACTCGATGCAGGCAGCCGCGAGGGAGTGCATGTCGGCCAGGCGGTGATCGACGCCGGTGGGCTGATGGGCCAGGTGATCAGCGTTACCGGCGGCACCTCCACCGTGCTGCTGCTGACCGACCCCGACCATGCCGTGCCGGTGACCGTGGCCCGCAACGGTGTCCGCCTGATCGTCTACGGTCGCGGCGATACGCTGGAACTGCGCGACATCCCGCTCAGTGCCGGGGTGGAAGTGGGCGATGAGATCGTCACCTCCGGTCTCGGTGGCCGTTTCCCGGCCGGTTTCCCGGTCGGCACCATCACCGCGCTGCGCCCGGATGACACCCATGCCTTCCTGGTCGGTGAGCTGAAGCCGGCCGCACAGCTCGACCGCGGCCGCGATGTGCTGCTGCTGCGCCCGGGCGCAGCGATCCGCATCCCGCCAGAAGTACGCCTGCAGCTGGAGGACACCGCGCCGGGCGGGCCAGCCAATGCGGTTACCGTGCCGGTCCCGGCAGTTCCGGCAGCAGCACCGTCAGCAGCACCGGCAGACACCCGCGCAGGGCAGCCGTCGGCGCCGGCCGTCACTCCGGCGTCTTCGACCGCCCCGGATCCGCAGCCGGCAACCGGACCGGCCGCCGCCGCAGAGGTCCAGCGATGAGCCGCTTGCGCGACAATCCCTGGGTGCTGCCGGCCAGTCTGGTGGTGGCCCTGCTGCTGGGCCTGCTGCCGTTGCCGGCCCTGCTGCAGCCGCTGCGCCCGTACTGGCTGGCGCTGGTGCTGGCGTACTGGGTGATCGAAACGCCCGAGCGCGTTGGTCTCGGCATCGCATTCGCCAGTGGCGTTGTCGCCGACCTGCTGTATGGCGGGGTGCTGGGTGAACAAGCGCTGCGCCTGGTGATGCTGGCCTTCATCCTGCAGCGCTTCCGCGCCCGCATCCGCTTCTTCCCGATGTCCCAGCAGATGCTCGCCATTGGTGGCCTGCTGTTCAACGACCGCATCGTCAGCGCGCTGGTGCACATCGTGGTGGATGAGCCGACGCTGCCGTGGTCGTACTGGTGGGCGCCGCTGCTGGGCATGGGCCTGTGGCCGCTGGTATTCGTGCTGCTGGACGCGGTGCGTTTCGGCAAACGCGGGCGTTGAGCCATGATTCCGCGCCGCCAGGTCAAGAACCCGCACGCCGAAGCCGAGCAGTTCCGCCGTCGTGCGGCGCTGGGTTTCCTGGGGGTGCTGGTCTGCCTGCTTGGGCTGGGGGGCTGGTACTTCAAGCTGCAGGTGCTGGACCACGACATCTACGCCACCCGTTCGGAAGCCAACCGCATCAAGCCGCGGCCGGTGGTGCCGGGGCGCGGCATGATCTACGACCGCAACGGCCGCCTGCTGGCCGAGAACGTGCCGGCTTTCCGCCTGGACGTGACCCCGGACAAGGTCAAGGACATGGATGCCACGCTGGAAGGACTGGCAAAGATCATCGAGATCAGTCCGGAAGAGCTGGAGGCGTTCAACAAGTCGCGCAAGGCGCGCCGGAAGTTCCTGCCGGTCACCCTCAAGCTGCGCATGACCGACGATGAGATGGCACGCTTCGCCGTCGATCGCTGGCGCTTCCCGGGTGTCGAGCTGGAGCCCTACCTGACCCGTCGTTATCCGTACGGCGATCTGTTCGCGCATATCATCGGCTACGTCGGTCGTGTCGATGACAAGGATCTGGAGATCCTTGGCGAGGGCAATGCCGCGTTGACCCACATCGGCAAGTCGGGCCTGGAGCGTTATTACGAGCAGCAGCTGCGCGGCAGGGTCGGTTACGAGCAGGTGGAGACCAACGTGCAGGGCCGTGCGATCCGCACCATCGGCCGCGTTGCCGCGCAGTCCGGTGTCGACCTGCGCCTGTCGATCGACGCCGACCTGCAGCGGGCGATGGTTGCCGCCTTCGGCGACCAGGAAGGCTCGGCGGTCGCGATGGACCCGCGCACGGGCGAGGTCCTGGCGATGGTCAGCCTGCCATCGTACGACCCGAACCTGTTCGTCAACGGCATCTCCCACGCCGATTTCAAAGCGTTGAACGACAATCCATCGCGCCCGCAGTTCAACCGCCTTGTACTGGGCGGTGTGGCCCCCGGCTCGACGCTCAAGCCGCTGATCGCACTGGCCGGTCTGGACGCCGGTGTGCGCCGCCCGGAAGACAAGATCCTGTCCACCGGCATGTTCTACCTGCCCGGCACCAGCCGCGGCTGGGGCGATGCCAACCGTGGCGGCCATGGCTGGACCGACCTGCGCAAGTCGATCTCAAATTCGGTCAATACCTATTACTACCGGCTGGCGCTGGACCTGGGCATCGAGCGTTTCGACCATTACATGGACTATTACGGTTTCGGCCAGCCGACCGGCATCGACCTGACCGGCGAGATCGGCGGCATCCTGCCGTCACCGGCGTACAAGCGGAAGACCCGCAAGGAAGCGTGGTACCCCGGCGATACGGTCAACATCAGCATCGGCCAGGGCGACTGGAAGGTCACTCCGCTGCAGCTGGCGCGGGGCGTCAGCGGTCTGGCCAGCGGGCAGCTGCGCACGCCGCACCTGGTCATCCAGCAGCGCGAAGGGTTCGACAGCGAGTGGACCGGGGTGCCGGCACGCGACAGCAAGCCGGTCAGCCCCAATCCGAACAACGTGCAGGCCGTGCGCGAAGGCATGATGGCGACCATGCAGCCCGGCGGCAGCGGCTGGCGGGTGGCGGTCGGGGCGCCGTACGTGATGGCCGGCAAGACCGGCACCGCGCAGGTGGTCAGCCGCCGTGGCACGGCAGCGGTGAATCCAAAGAGCCTGCCGATGCACCTGCGCCACCGTGCGCTGTTCGTTGGCTTCGCGCCGGCTGATCAGCCGGTGATCGCATTGGCGATCGCGGTGGAAGGCGGCGGTTACGGCGGCTCGGCAGCTGCGCCGATCGCACGCAAGGTGTTCGATGCCTGGCTGCTGGGCAAGATGCCCGATGGCATCCAGCCGCTGGACAGTGAACGCGGCACCACCGCCATCGGTGCGACCGCTTTCGACAACGAGGACGTGGGCGCCCGCCAGGCGGGGGATGCTGCCGCCGCACAGGTCGGTGAGCATCCGGTGCTGATCGGCGCTGCGGTCCCGCAGCCCCAGCCGCAACCGGGAACACCCGCTGCGCCGGCACCGGCACTGCCTGCCGCGCCGCGTCCACCGGCGGCTGCGGAGGCGACGCGATGAAGGCCTTCCTGCGATGGGCCGGGGACATGCTGCGGCGCTTCTTCAGCACGCTGGACTGGGTGCTGTGCCTTGCCCTGGGCGCGCTGATGATGATCGGCCTGGCCACGCTGAAGAGTGCGGGCGGCGACAGCCTGGTAATGGCGCAGGGCGCCCGCTTCGCCGTGGGCATGGCCGCGCTGTGGGCCATCTCGCGGGTACCGATCCTGCGCATCCGTTCGGCGACGCCGATGATCTACGCGATCTCGATGATCCCGTTGCTGGCGGTGTTCGTGCTCGGTACCGGCAAATACGGCCGGCAGTGGCTGGACCTGAAGTTCTTCTACCTGCAGCCGGCTGAACTGCTGAAGGTGAGCCTGCCGATGATGGTGGCCTGGTACCTGCACCGGGTGCCCTTGCCACCACGCATCAATACGGTGCTGGTGTCGCTGGTCATCATCGGCGTGCCGACCGGTCTGGTGATGCTGCAGCCGGACTTCGGCACGGGCGTGCTGATCGCCGCCAGCGGCGTGTTCGTGCTGCTGCTGGCCGGGTTGCCATGGTGGTGGGTGGGGCTGGGCGTGGGCGGCGTGGCCGCGGTTGCGCCGCTGGCCTGGTTCTGGCTGCTGCGGCCCTACCAGAAGGACCGCATCATGATGTTCCTCGACCCGGAAATGGATGCGCTGGGCGCGGGCTGGAACATCATCCAGTCGAAGATCGCGATCGGTTCCGGCGGGTTCGACGGCAAGGGCTGGGGCGAAGGCTCGCAGTCGCACCTGAACTTCATTCCCGAGCAGACCACCGACTTTGCATTCTCGGTGTTGAGCGAGGAATTCGGCTGGATCGGCGTGGCCGTCGTGCTGGCGCTGTACCTGGTGGTGATCGGGCGCTGCCTGTGGATTGCCAGCCAGTCGCGCGACTCCTATTCGCGGCTGCTGGCCGGTGCCACCGGCCTGGCGTTCTTCGTCTACGTGCTGGTCAATGGCGGAATGATCTCGGGTCTGTTGCCGGTGGTGGGCGTACCGATGCCGTTGATCAGCTATGGCGGTACGTCGGCCGTCTCGCTGCTGGCCGGCTTCGGGCTGGTGATGGCAGTGCGCAGCCACAATCCCGTGCACGGCGGCTACGGCTAGCACCTCCGGGAGCGCGCGGCCGACGCGGGTTGCGGCACCTCTGCGGTTTCGGGCAAGGCCGGGGCCGTCCAACGCTTGCGCAACGCCCTTCATGGAAGCGTTCCCATGAAGACGCGCAACAGCAGGTCTGCTGACCAAAGCCCTAAAAAAACGTTATCTAGTTCACACTTTTACGCTGCGTTGATTTTGATCAATGGACTTGTCGCAATCGGCCTGCACAATGGCGGCCCGTTCGGCACGGCGCGCCGTCTATCGTTGCAGCGCGAGGGGGCGTCGGGCGGGAAGCAGTACTGATCCAACGGATACAGGGCGCGCGGGGTACTGCCACTGGGGAGCGGCAGCCGCGCGCGTATCGACCGGATCCGGTCGCCGGTTGCGTCTGCGGGGATGGGGACGCAACCGGCAACCTCTCAACTGAATGCGATGGATCGCTCACATCGTTTTCACAATTTCGACTGCTTGCAAGCAAATCGTTGTGATTCATGGTGTTAGGGGTTTTAATTCATCCATGACCTGCTAACCTGCGACGATGATTCGACGCACTCTGGCCTGCATGCTTACCCTCGGCCTGGTCGCCTGCGCGACCCAGCCGACATCTCCACCGTCTTCACCGCAGGCCAGCAGCACGCCGCGCCATCCGGCCAGCAAGCCCAAGGGACCGGCCGAGGCCGCACCGGAAGCCACCGCCGCCACCGCGCCGCCGGTCGATCTCACGCCGGTTCCGTTCGAGACCGCGCGCGCCACCTTCATCGCCGATACCGCCAAGCGTTACGGACTCCAGCCCGACGAGATCCGTCGCGTGCTCGACCAGGCGCAGGTGCGCCAGCCGATCATCGCCGCGATGTCGCGCCCTGCCGAACGAGTCAAACCCTGGAACGAATACCGGCCGATGTTCATCAGCAAGGCGCGCATCGAGGGGGGCCGTGCCTTCCTCGCCGAACACCGCGCCGAGCTGGATCGCGTGCAGCAGCGCACCGGTGTTCCGGCCGAGGTGATCGTGGCGATCATCGGCGTGGAGACCAGCTATGGCAGGAATGCCGGCAACCACCGCGTGCTCGATGCGCTGTACACGCTGGCCTTCTACTACCCGCGCAGCGGCGATCCGGAGAAGCTGGAACGCGAGGTGCGCCGCGAGCTGTTCTTCCGTGATGAACTGGCCAAGCTGTTTGAACTGGGCCGCGAGGAGAAACTCGACATCACCACGCTCAAGGGCAGCTATGCCGGTGCGATGGGCATGGGCCAGTTCATGCCGTCCAGCTACCTGGACTATGCCGTGGATGGCAACGGCGACGGTCGCCGTGACCTGTTCAACAGCTACGACGACGTGTTTTCCTCCATTGCCAACTACTTCGTGAAGAAGGGAGGCTGGGTCCGGGGCGGGCAGGTGGCCGTGCCGGCGACACTCGCTCCGGGGCGCGAGGAATTCAATCCGACCGAGTGGGCACCGACCTGGTCGCTGGCCGATCTGGCCCAGCGTGGCTATCAGCCTGCCGCACCGGTACAGCCGGGTGCGACGGCCACTCCGGTTACGCTCGAGGGCAGCACCGGCAAGCAGTACTGGCTGGGCTTCCAGAACTACTACGCGATCACCCGCTACAACCTCTCGAAGATGTATGCGATGGCCGTGTTCCAGTTGTCGCAGGCCATTGCCGGACAGGAGCTGCCCCCGGCATGAACATCAGATGGCTGGTCCCTGGATTGATCGTCCTCGCGCTGGCCGCCTGCAGCAGCGCTCCGAAGAAGCCGGCCACCGCCGGCCACGGTGGGACGCCTTCCGGTACGGTGGTGCAGGGCAGGGGCACGCGCCCGGCGCATTGTCCGGAGGGATCGCCCTATGCGGCGGCCAAGGAAGACCCGAACACGCGGGGCAACTACACCGCCGGCGGCCTGTACCGGCCGGGCGTGAAAGACAGCACGCCGAGCTACATTCCGAACGTGGCCTGCATTCCCGAGCCGGAAGTGACGGCTGAAACACGTTCGGCCATCGGCAACAAGTCGCCGTACGTGGTGCTGGGCAAGTCGTACAAGGTGCTCGACGATACCCGCGATTATGTCGAGCGCGGTACGGCGTCGTACTACGGCGCCAAGTTCCATGGCCGCCTGACCTCGAACCGGGAGGTCTACGACATGTACCAGTTCACCGCTGCGCACAAGACGCTGCCGCTGCCCAGCTTCGCCCGCGTGACCAATCTGGACAACGGCGAGTCGGTGATCGTGCGGGTCAATGACCGGGGCCCGTTCCATGATGGCCGCGTGGTCGATCTGAGCTATGCCGCTGCGGTACGCCTGGGCATCACCCAGCGCGGAACCGGCAATGTGGAGGTGCGCGCGCTGCA